>JACDCY010000038.1 GCA_013817305.1 Gemmatimonadaceae bacterium
CGCTGCTCCATCTTCAGATCCGACGCGGCAAAACGCCCGTCCATGGCCGCTTGGAATCGGTTCCAATTGAGCTCGTTCAGTTCTCTGAGCTGCGTTCGGTAAGTGTCATCCACGGCGTTGAACCAATCCACGAGCTCGTTGGCGATGTCGTCGCCAAGGCGGTCGTAGAATTTGCGGGAAAGTTTCGCGGTGACCGGCATGTGAGCCTCCTGGAGGAAGCCCACATCTAACTATGCGATGACGCACGGCTGGCATCAATACAAGAGTCATGTTATCGGAACGATCCGCGCCTAGCTCCGTCTGTGAAGAAATGCCGATCAGTCCGCCGGCTCCTCCGAACTTGTGCCGGCCGATTTGCCCCGCAAAGCGGCCCACCACTGCAGCCGTTTGGCGATCTCCTTCTCAAATCCAAAGGGTCCAGGCTTGTAGAACTCCGTCCCGCGAAGCTTTTCCGGCAGATACTCTTGCGGGATGTATGCCGCAGCATCGGAATGCGCGTACTGATACCCCTCGTGGTAGCCGAGGTCCTTCATGAGCTTGGTCGGGGCGTTGCGGATGTGCAGCGGCACGGGCTCGGCGGGCGTTGCGCGCGCAGCGTCCATGGCGGCCCCAAGGGCAACGTATGCCGAGTTCGATTTCGGCGCGGTCGCCAGGTACACGATCATCTCGGCGAGCGGGAGATAGCCTTCGGGCGGGCCAAGGACGTGATACGCCTGCCGCGCGGCGACTGCCATCTGCAGGGCGTTGGGATCGGCGACTCCGATGTCCTCCGCCGCCATTGCCAGCGCGCGGCGAAAGATCACCATGGGATCTTCCCCGCCCTCGATCAGCCGCGCCATCCAATACAGCGCTCCTTGTGGATCGCTCCCCCTCAACGACTTATGCAGCGCGCTCAGCATGTTGAAGTGCCATTCGCCCGACTTGTCGTGGTGAGCGAAACGCTTCTGAAGGGCGTCCTTTACCGTCGCGACATCGATGACGCGGCGAGGAATGCTGGAACTCCCTTCGGTCGCTACGCGAGCTTCGCTCGCTAAGACGCGACCTGCTGGAGCCCCAGCATCCCTCGCCGCCCTGGCTTCCGTGACGTGTGAGGCGGCGGCTTCAAGAGCGGTGAGCGCACGACGGGCATCGCCGTCGGATTCGGACACAAGCAGCGCGAGCGCGTCGTCGTCGAGGGAGAGATCCAACTCGCCTAGCCCACGGCCGCGATCTTCGAGAGCTGTGCGCACGATCTGCTCGAGGGCGTCTGCACCCAACGGCTCCAGCACGAACACGCGCATCCGCGAGAGCAGAGCGCTGTTGATTTCGAACGAGGGGTTCTCGGTCGTCGCGCCGACGAGCGTGATCGTTCCGGCTTCGACGTGGGGGAGAAACGCGTCCTGCTGCGCTCTGTTGAAGCGATGGATCTCGTCGACGAACAGGATTGTGCCGCGGCCGAGCTCGAGGCGTTCGGCGGCCTCGGCGACGACCTCCCGGACGCGGCCGACGCCGTCAGTGACCGCCGAGAAGGGGACGAACTCTCGGTCGGTGTACTCGGCGATCAACCTGCCCAAGGTGGTCTTGCCGGTGCCGGGTGGACCCCAGAACACCAGCGAGCCGACGGTCCCCGTTTCTATCGCTTGGCGGAGCGGCTTGCCGAGCGCGAGCAGATGCTGCTGGCCAACGAACTCGTCCAGCGTGCGCGGGCGCATGCGCGCGGCGAGCGGCGCGGCAGACGCGGGCGGCTTGAAGAGTGACTGCTCGCGATCGGCCGCGTCGGCCGGAGGCCGGCGGTGCTTCTTAGGCATTCAGTGCCCTTGTCCCCCACTCCCCATCCAATTCTGCTCGGCCATTACCGAATATGACTCCGAGGGGCGGGTTGCGCCGGGGTTCACGATTCGGCTGCGTTGACTTCAAAAGCATGTAGCGTTAATGTAGAAGTATCGTAGCGCCATGAAAAGGAGACAATCGTGCTCCGAATGCTCTCCATGCGCGACCTGCGCAACACCCCAGGTCGCTTCTGGAAAACACTGAAGGGCGACCGCATGATAGCGCTCTCCGTCAACGGAGTGCCGAAAGCGGTGGTGGTGAGTGTGCCCGACGGCGATCTCGAGGCCGCGGTGCGACTCGTCACGCGCGTGCGGGCTCAGGAAGCAACCGATGCCGCAGAGCGGATCGGCGCGGAGCCTGGCACGGAGGGCATGACCTTGGATGAGACCGGCGCGGAAATCTCCGCGGCACGGCGTCTCGATGAGTTCGAGCGCGTCAAGGCGATAGTCTCAAGCTATCGCCTCGTGGACACGCCCGCGATCGTGGCGGCGCGGGAGTACGGTTACGACATCGGGCTTCTCAAGCACTCGGTCGCCGAGGCGAGCCGCTATCAACTCCCCAATGCACAGCCCGCGTATGCTGGCCGGGGCTCTACTTACGTGCGCGAAGCACGTGACGTACCAGGAGACCGTCGCATCGCGCCCGAAGCAGTCACGATGCTCCGCCAGCTCGCGACCTACGAAGTGCGGTTCGTGGTGATCGGTGGCGTCGCCGCCCAGCTCCACGGCTCTGCGCGCATCACCAAGGACCTCGACATTCTGTACGACACGGCACCCGACAACATCGAGCGGCTGGCAGCGCTTCTGATTCGCTGGCGATCGTACCTGCGAGTAGACCCGGGGCTGCCTTTCACCCCCGACGCCAGGACTATCAAGTCGATCGAGGTTCTGACTCTGGAGACCGAGCATGGAAAGTTCGATGTCCTGCAGCGGGTCGCGGGTGTCGGTACTTACGCGGATGCTCTAGCGGCCATGCGCCCCTTTCCGGTTGCGGACTTCGCCGTCAACGCACTCTCGCTCGAGAGTCTGATAAAGTCCAAGCTCGCCGCGGGGCGGCCGCGCGACAAAACAGAAGTGCTGGAGCTGGAAGCACTGCGTACCATCGCTGAGCAACAGCGTGCCGCGCTCGAAGACGGCGGTTGAGGCCAGAAGGTCCGTCGCAGGCTGTCGCTCTACAATGAAGCCGACCTAGGTCAACCGGCGCGCGTCTTATCCTGGCAACAACTGCCGGGCGAGTAGGTAAATGGCACACCCGGCGAAGAACGCCACGGGCAATCTCCACCCCGGCTTGGCCTGAAACTCGGGCACGAGATTCGACGCGCCCACATACAACGTGACGCCGCCCGCGAGCGCGAGGCCATGCCGCGCAAGCGGCCCCACCACTCCGGTGAAGAGCACCCCGGCCACCGTCGCGGCCGCGAGCGCGGTCGCCGCAGTCACCGCGCGTTTGCGGCTCGCCCCGGCCGCCAGAAACAGGCTTGAAATCGCGACTCCTTCGGGAACCTTGTGCAGCATGATCGCGAAGAACACCAGAATTCCAAGCGCACTGCTCACGGCGAAACCGCTCGCGATCGCGACGCCGTCGATGAAAGTGTGAAGCAGCAGCCCTGCAAGCGCGGACCAGCCCACTGCCTGAGTGACCGCGTGCTTTTCTTCGCCGAAGTGAAAGTGCGGCGCCAGCGTGTGCTGGGTGAGATGCACGAGGAGGTAGCCCACGAGCACCATGAATGCGGCGCGCGATCCCCCTTCCTCGATCGCGTGCGGTATGAGGTCGAGCAAACCCACCGAGACCATGAAGCCAGCCGAGAACGCCAGGAGAGCGTCGAGGCCGCTCTCGCTCCAACGCGTCCGCGCCGTCACTGCAGCGGCGCCGACGATGTTGGCCGCGCCCGCAATTATGGCGTAGCCGAGCGCCGTGAGATCCAGGTTCAGCCGGCCGTCATCGAGAGACGCTCGGCCATGGCAGCGGTCGACTCGGACAGCATTGGAGCGGGCGCGCGGTCCCACGACGGCGCGCGCCACGGCTTCTCCGCGAGGGCGCCGAACTCCTCGAGCCCGCGCGCCTGGAGGAAGTACGCCCACCGGTCGGTCCTTGAGTAAGCGAACATCTCGATCTGCGGCGTGAGCGTAACCTGATCTTCCGGGCTGTACGCGGAGATTTCAACTCCGCCGTACGTCGCGAGCGGAACCTTGAGCCGGGCGATGGCGTCGCGAAAGTCAGGCAGCGCTATTCCCTCGCCGGTCCATACGCGGTCGGTGCGGCGATCCTCGATGGTCACGTCGATCGCGGGCGGGAGGTGCTCGCTCAGCGTGTAGAACAGGTCGACGACACGCTCGGCGTTCGCGGCCACGTGGGCCTCCCACACGCCGTCCGTCTGAGCAAACGTGAACCCGTCGGTCCCCGACCGGAACCGGCGCCATACAGTTGCGTCGGGCTGAGATGTTCTGAAGATCATGGTTCCTCTTGCATCGTGTGTGGCGGGCGGGGTTTGGTGTCCCCGTCGGGCACCTACGCTACGCTAAGACGGTGCCGACGGGGACACCAAACCCCCGCCCGCCTCAGCATCTATAGAAACATACTTCGAACGGCAACCGTCGTTGCACCCCTCAGGCGCCGGGTCCGGTGCCGCTCGACCGACTTCGGGCCAGAGCGAGCAGACGATCCGGCGTGTTCAGAGAAGGATCGCGCACAACAGCGTCGAGCAGTGAGTGCAGGGCCTTGCCCAAAGCAGGACCGGTAATGCCGAGCTTCTGGAGATCGGTGCCGTCGACGGCGAGGTCGCTCAGCTCGACAGGGTCGCGGTAGGCAATGCGCAACGCACGACGGTGTAGCGAGCTCACGGAAGACGACGAGGGAGCGTTGCTGCCCGCCTCGCGCTCGGCCCACCACCGCGCGTCCGCCAGCCGGAGAACAGAAGCAAAGCGTGTGCGGCCGGCGGTGGACACCCAGCGACGGATGTCAGCATCGCTAGCGCCCGCGGGTGAAGCGAGTGCCGCGCGCATCGGCGGCTCAAGCTCGGCGAGGGCATCCAGCAGCGACGATATCCAGGATCCTGTCGCATTTGAAAAGCGGAGCGCTTTCAACGTCTGAGCGGCGCGCCCCGCGGGTGCGGCAGCCAATAGCATCGCGATGCGGAGAACGCGCCGTTGCGGGCGGGTGGCGAGAATGGGTCGCCGCAGATGATCGATGGCGCGGAGTTGCAGCGCAGTCGCTCCGGCGATGTCCGGAATCAACGTGCCGAAGGCGCCGCTGTCGCGCCACTTCGCGAATGCCTCGCTCGGCAGCGCAACCTGATCCATGACCTTCTCGATTTCCTGGCGCACGCGCTCAGGCGACAACCGCGTCATGTGCGGAGCGCTCTCGACTACGGCGTCCCACGTCCGGCTCTCGATCTGAAATCCATACCGCGCGGCAAACCGGATCGCCCGCAAGGCGCGCAGACGGTCTTCCCTCATGCGATCGGCGGGTGCTCCAACAGCGCGAACGATCCCCGCCCGGAGATCCTTTTCACCAGCGAACGGATCGTGAACGACTTCTCGCGTGGGCGAGTACGCAATGGCGTTGATCGTGAAATCCCGGCGAGCGAGATCCTCGTCGAGCGAAGCGCCGAATTCGACGACCGCGTGCCGACCGTCGGTCTGCACGTCGCGTCGAAACGTGGTCACCTCGTGCATGACGTTCGCTTCGTCCAGCACGCCGATGGTACCGAACTCGATTCCTACTGGCACCGTGCGGCGAAAGACTTTTCGGACCTGGTCGGGCGTCGCGGCGGTCGCGAAGTCCCAATCGAGATTCTGCTTGCCGAGCATGGCATCTCTGACCGCACCGCCCACGCACCATGTCTCGAATCCCGCACCTTCGAGTGTCTTCGCGAGCTTGAGGACGGTGTGTGGCGGGTTGATGGTCGTCATCATTGGTGTGGGGCCCACGACCGATGGGCGGACCCCCTGCGCCCCCTACGCGCGCACACTACGCGCGCTAAGACGGGGGCTTCGGGGGCCCGCCCATCGGTCGCGGGCCTCAGCATCGGGAAGCGGCCGGCTTGGAACCGCCCGGTGCGGAAACCAGGTGCCAGGGGCGCACGTGAAGTCCGGGTCCTCGAAGCCTCCGTCTTAGCGCGCGTAGTGTGCGCGCGTAGGAGGCGGAGAGGATCCGGATTCGCGTGCGCCGCGCGCCACCAGTCGCGATCACGAGCTGACCAGCGCGCCCAAGCGAGCCATCGCGTCCTGCGCGAGCTGCTCGGCGCCTGACGAGGATTCTGCCACCGCCTCGAACGCGTAGGTGACCAGGGCGTCGGCTAGCAGGAGGTCGGGTGCAATGGCAGGAGTCTGTGGCTCTGCCTGCAAAACGCGATTCAAGACTCGTTCTCCCGCCCGCAGGAGCGCGGCTGGCGCCTCGGTGACGCTCAGATCGAGCTCGGTGCCCAGCTCAGCGCGCAGAGCGTCGGCGAGCGTGGGGGGAGGTGGAGGAACGCGCGCCTCGAGCCATTCCCCCAGCGTCACGGGCTCGCGGCGAGGTGTCGCCGGATTACTTCGGGCACCGTCGCAAGCAGCGCAGGGATGTCCGTGGATTCGGGGAGCCCAGCCTGGGCCATGTGCGGCTTGCCGCCACCGCGGCCGCCTGCTGCCGCGGCAATCTCCTTGAGCACGTTGTCCGCGCGAACCCCGCGCCCACGCAGGTCATCGCTAACAACCGCCAGCAACGTGTGCTTGCCGTCATCCAGCGTGGCGATGAGCACGGCGGCGCCCGTACCCATCTCCTCTCGCAGGGAATCGCCGATGGCCTGCAACGATTTCAGATCCGACGCGTCGACTGTCGATGCAATCACGCGCACGCCGTCGATCGTCTCCGACGCTTCGATGAGAGCAGCGCTTCCGTTCGTGCTGGCGGCCGTTCCGATGGCGCCGCCCGACCGGCGAGCTTCTGCGACCTGCCGCTCAGACTCCTTGTTTTTCACGATCAGCATTTGCACGCGCTTGACCGCCGCGCCCGGTTGCGCGCGCACAAGTTGCTCGATTTCGCCGAGTGCGCGCTCCTTCTCGAGCATCATCTCAAATGCGAGCGGGCCCGTCACCGCTTCAATCCGGCGGACTCCGGCGGCGACACCCGTCTCACTGGCGATGCGAAAGAGGCCGATCTCACTCGTATTCCGGACGTGCGTACCGCCGCACAGCTCGGTCGAGACGCCGGGAACTTTCACGACCTTGACGACGTCGCCGTACTTCTCGCCGAACAACGCCATCGCGCCTTCGGCGATCGCGTCGGCGTAACGCTTCTCCTCGAAGGTGAGCGGCGTGGCGGCGAATATCGCCTTGTTCACCAGGCGCTCAACCAAGACGGTCTGGTCCGGTTTCATCGGGCCGTTGTTCGTAAAGTCGAAGCGCAAACGATCCGGCGCAACGAGCGACCCAGCCTGATGGACGTGCTCGCCGAGCACCTCGCGCAGCGCGGCGTGGAGCAGGTGCGTGGCTGTATGATTGCGCTCGGTGTCGAGCCTGATTCCGCGGGGAACCCGCGCGGTGACTGCGCCAAACTGGAACTCGCCTTCCAGCTTCCCCGCTACCGCAATCTTTCCCTCGACTCTGCGAACCTCGTCGACTTCGAGACGCCAGCCGTCGCCGATGACTTCACCCGCATCGGAGATCTGGCCGCCCGACTCGGCGTAGAACGGAGTTTCGCGGAGTACGAGCGCAGATCTACCGTCGGCGAACGTTTTTCTCGCGACGACTTCCGTGGTTACTTCGATCGTGTCATAGCCCACGAATGTCGACGCGGGGAGAACGGCACTACCGCTGCGCGCTGCCCGCGATTCGCTATCCGCCTCCCGCTTTGGGGAGGTGGGAATGGCGGGAGCGTCGGCGACCTCGTACTCGGCGGTGCGGGCGCCGAACTGAATTGGCGGCCGGGAAACCTCCCAACCCTCCGTAAGATCTTCGACGCTCGCGACAGCGATCTTCTTCGACTTACGCTCCTGCTGCGACTGGGTGCGCTGAACGCCGAGCGAGCGCTCGAAGCCGGCGATATCCACGGTGTAGCCGCGCTCCGCGGCCATCAACTGCGTGAGGTCGATTGGGAAGCCGAACGTGTCGTACAAGCGGAACGCATCCTCTCCAGAGATCGTTCCTTTGATCGCTGTGGATCCCTGCGTGGTCGAACGCGGAGCGATCTCTTCGAAACGCCGCATCCCGCCCTCGATCGTGGCGAGGAACCGCTCCTCCTCGGCACGCGTCGTATCGACGATGTGCTTGTGTCGTTGCCGCAGCTCCGGGTACGCACCTCCCATCGAAGCGATCACAGCCTCGACCGCCGCGTGCAGAACCGGACGGTTGACGCCGAGCAGCCAGGCGTTGCGCACCGCGCGCCTTAGGATGCGGCGCAAAACGTAGCCGCGCCCTTCGTTGGAAGGAAACACGCCGTCGGCTAGCAAGAATGCCACGGAGCGGGCGTGATCGGCTATGACGCGATGAGACGCGTAACTCCCTCGTGACCGCGAGTCGCCCCCGCTGCTGGCGGTAGCCGCGAGCTCGAACGTGTCGCCTCGTGGATCGTATTGCACGCCGGTCTCCTTCGAAACCGCGTCGATGATCGGAGCGAATAGGTCGGCGTGGAAATTGTTCGTCTTGCGTTGCAGCGCGGCCGCGACGCGCTCGAGGCCCATGCCGGTGTCAACCGACGGTCGGGGGAGCGGCACGAGCGTGCCGTCGGCCTGCCGGTCGTACTGCATGAACACGAGGTTCCATATCTCGAGAAATCGCCCGGCTTCGGCGCCCTCGACAAACGCGTCTTCCGAAAACTCCTTTCGATCGAGCTCGGTCCACTCGCCGGTCGCTCCCGCGGGAAACGCCCAGTCGTCCGCGACGTGCGCGAGGTCCACGTAGATCTCCGAGCACGGTCCGCATGGACCCGTGTCGGCCATCTGCCAGAAATTGTCCTTGTCGCCGAGTCCGTAGATGCGCGACGGCGGCAGCTTCGCAATCTCGGCCCACAAAGCGCGCGCTTCGTCGTCGGTATGATGAACGCTGACGCGCAGGTGCTTGGGATCGAGCTTTAGTACGGCGGTCAGAAACTCCCAGGCAAAGTGAATCGCCTCGCGCTTGAAGTAGTCGCCAAAGGAGAAATTGCCCAGCATCTCGAAGAACGTGTGGTGCCGCGCGGTGTGGCCCACCTGCTCGAGATCGTTGTGCTTGCCGCCGGCGCGGACGCACTTCTGCGACGACGCGGCGCGCCTGGATCCGCCCGGCGGCTCCGCTGCTCCGAGAAATACTTTCTTGAACGGCACCATCCCGGCGTTCGTGAACAGCAGCGTGGGGTCGTCCACCGGGACGAGCGACGCGCTCGCCTGCACGGCGTGGCCGTTGCGCTGGAAGTAGTCGAGAAACGCGCTACGTATCTCCGCCGAATTCATTCGCCAAATGTAAGTCAGTTTTGGGTTGTCGGTCGGGATGCAGCGACGGTGCGGGGCGCACGCTGGCCCCGGACCCCCTGCGCGTGCTACGCGAGCAAACTGCGCTCGCTAAGACGCACGCTTCGGGGGTCGGGGTCCGCGTGCGCCTCGAGGCATTGATGCGTCCCACCCCGCAACTGCCCATTGCTGCCCGGTTTCGCGGCCGAGCCGGCAGCCAATCGACACATTTCTCTCACGCTAACAACGCGACGGTTCGTTTGATGTCCTCGAGGTCGTACCCGCGACGGGCGAGGAAGGCGAAGAGCCGCTGGCGGGCGACGCGCGGGTCCAGCCCCGTGAGAGTTTGCGCTTTCTTCCGCGCCACCTTCTCTATCGATGCCGCGGCGTCAACCTCCTCCGCATCGACCACGCGCGCGATGGCCTCTGCGACGAGGTCGGCGGCGATTCCCTTCCGCACCAGTAGCTGCGCCACGCGCCTGCGCGAAGCACTCTCGTTGACCAGTTTGCCACGCGTAAACCGCTCGGCGTACGACGCGTCGTCGAGCAGACCGGAACGCTCGAGCCGCTCGATCGTGGCGGCGATTTCGTCGGGCGGGTACTCGCGCTGCACCAGCTTTCGCCTGAGGTCGCGGACCGTATAGCTCCGCGCGGTAAGCAACCGCAGCGCGTACTCGTGGGGGGAACTCCGCGGGCGCGCTGACCCGTCGGCAGCCGGCCGAGGCGGGCCGTACCGGCGGCCGCGCGTCATGATGAAGGCGCGGTTTGCCGCGGGCTCACCGGTGCCCGGGTGCGGTCGGAGCGATGGGTCGTCGAAGGCCGCGTCTTAGCGAGCGCAGTTTGCGAGCGTAGCGGCCGGAGCACGACCCATCGCTCCGACCGCGCGCTGCGCAAGATCTAACCCCTACTCTTCGACTGCCTCGACCTCGACCGGCTCAGGCCGCCCGGTGATGCCGAGCACGACCTTCACCTTCTCCTCCACCTCGGCGAGCATCGGCGGGTTGTCCTTGAGGAACATCTTGGCGTTCTCGCGACCCTGGCCGATGCGCTGGCCGTTGTAGCTGTACCATGCGCCGGACTTGTCGATGATCCCGGACTCTGACGCGATGTCGAGCACCAGCGACGCGTGGCTGATTCCCTCGGCGTACATGATGTCGAACTCGGCCTGCTTGAACGGCGGCGCGACCTTGTTCTTGACGACTTTGACGCGGCAGTGCGAGCCGGTGACCTCTTCCTTATCCTTCACCGCAGCGATCCGGCGAATGTCGAGCCGGACGGAAGCGTAGAACTTGAGCGCCTTTCCACCGGTGGTCGTCTCTGGGTTGCCGAACATGACGCCAATCTTTTCACGGAGCTGGTTGATGAAGATCACCGAGGTCCGCGAGCGCGCGATGGCGCCGGTCAGCTTCCTCAGCGCCTGGCTCATTAGCCGTGCCTGCAGGCCGACGTGCGAATCGCCCATGTCGCCTTCGATTTCGGCCTTCGGGACGAGCGCCGCGACTGAATCGATCACCACCACGTCCACCGCACCGGAGCGCACGAGGATCTCACATATCTCGAGCGCCTGCTCTCCCGTGTCGGGCTGGGACACGAGAAGATTCTCGACGTCCACGCCGAGCTTCGCGGCATAATCGGTGTCGAGTGCGTGCTCGGCATCGATGTAGGCTGCGACACCCCCCGCTTTCTGGGCGTTCGCGACCACGTGCAGGCAGAGCGTCGTCTTTCCGCTGGACTCGGGGCCGTAAATCTCGGTGATCCGGCCGCGTGGAATCCCGCCGACGCCGATCGCGGCATCGAGGTTGATGGCGCCCGTTGGAATGGCATCCACCCGCACGCGGGAATCCGACCCCATCTTCATGATTGAGCCCTTGCCGTGGGCCTTCTCGATCTGCGCGATGGCGAGGCCGAGGGCTTTCTTTTTCTCTTCTTGCATCGCGGGGGAGGAGGCCATGGTCGGATCCGGTGGAAGTTGTCAGGAATCAGTTATCAGCTATCAGCTATCAGCTATCAGAGAACGACGCTGCGTGCTGCGTACTGCGCGCTGCGCCCTAACCGCAAGAAAGTCGGCAAAGGGCCGACTTTCTTGCCCCCGAACAAAATACGAAAGCTGTTGGGAATTAGCAAATGGAATCTCCGGCGTCGAATGCGTTGGGCACATGCTTCACCTTGACCCCGGTGGGGGTCCGGACGACGCCAATTACGTCGAAGCGATAGGCCTCACCCGGGAGCCCGTGGCGGGAGATCCAGACCTGCGCGGAGCGGCGGAGCTCACGCTGCTTGCGCCAGTCGACTGCCTCGACAGGGTCCCCGAACTGGAGCCCCGCCCGCGCCTTCACTTCCACGAAGACGACCGTTTGCCGCTGCTGGGCCACGATATCGATGTCCCGATGCCCGTTGCGGTACCGCCGCGCCCGGATCCACCAACCCTTGCTCGCGAGCCAGCGCGCGGCGACGCGCTCGCCCAACTCCCCTAGTGCCCGCCTGGCTGCCGTCATGCCGCGAAAGGTGCGGCATGCCGGCGCTCAATACGTCATCGAATCGTTGCGCGGATCAGCAAAACCGTTAGGGGAAGCTTGGCGAGGCCTACCGGAAGGACTCTACGCGGAGGACGTAGTCGCCAAACGGGGTGCGCGGGGACAGTGAGTTTGCGCGAATGACAAACTCACCGGCGAACGGAAGCGTGAGGTCGAGGCGGGAGTGAGTGCCGCCTGCGCCGTCGTCCGCTGACGCGATGGCCGTAAACACGCCGTTGGTGACGGTACCGATCGACACGAATGCGTCGAAATCGTCGGAGCGAAGCGTGACGCGAATGGTTTCACCGGCGCGACCTACGTACTTCCAGAGATCGTAGGGGGTGCCATCCCGCATCTTCGGATCGGCGCTGTCGAGATCGCCCAACACGGCGGAGTTCGCCGCGAGATACATATCCCCTGCCGCGCGGATTCCGAGGAGTGAACTGTGCGCGCTCGACCGAAAGGACAGCGTATACGAGCCGCTGCGGCCTGGGTGGCGGCGCTCGGCGCGAGCGACGTACTCGCCGTCCGCCGGGAGGCGGTACACAATCCGGGAGTTGAGCCCGCCCCCGCCATCGTCATTCTGCGCCACGCGAGTCACCGACGGGCCCATCGAGTAAAGAGTCAGATACGGATCGAATTCGCTGGAGCGCATATCGATCGTGACTGTCTCGCCGGCCTTCCCCGCGTACCGCCAATCGCCATCGGCAGAACCGAGCGGACCGCGCGCGCTCGAGCCCAGGCTGCCTGTTACCGTCCGGCCGGGAACGAGCATGCGTGCCGTCGGCGCGACGGACTTGCCCTCGCTCTGCGGCTTCTCGACCCGGGCCGCGACCGACGTCACAGCGAGCCCTATCTGCGCCACTGGTCTGTTCGACTGCACGCTAAGCCGATACGCTCCGGTCTCGCCGCGCTCGGTGGTCGTGACCGTAATCAGATAATCGTCGTTATCGGGAAGCGTGAGCTCGATGCGAGCATCGCTTCCGCTTCCACCGTCGTCGTCCCGGGCGAGCAACGGACTCGATCCGCCGGGATAACGCTGCACGATCATAAACGCGTCGAACTGAATCGAGCGCAGCGTGACAACGATCTTCTCGCCGCGCATGCCGGAGTATGTCCATAGATCGAAGTGCGCGCCGTTCTGCATCCGGCTGTCGCCCGCCGTAAGCGCGCCGCTTGAGGTCTCACCAGCCGTGATGCGGGTCTGAGCCGACGCGGTCGTCGCATTCGCCAGCATGGCCATGGCAAATAACGTCGCAAGGAAGCGGGTCATGCCGTCGGGAGTAGCGAACTTCGGGCCAGTAGGTCTGGGGTTGTGCCGCGCGGGGCCCGGGGCGCCGAGAGACCGCATACGCGGCGGGCCCCGCTGACACCGCTCGCTCGAGCATGCCGCGGGCGCGGCGGCCGGGGTCGCCCCTAGGCGGCGTCTTAGCGAGCGCAGTTTGCGAGCGTAGCCGCCGAGGACGACCCCGGCCCCACGCCCGCCCGCGCGCCAGGCCAGAGGGTCTAGCCGCGCCCGCCGCAAATGCGGTCAAGCTCGTCCAGGCCCACGAGCACGTCGCGGGGCTTGGAGCCGTCGGGCGGGCCGAGGACGCCGGCAGCGTTGAGCTGATCGATGATCCGGGCGGCGCGGCCGTAGCCCACCTTCAGCCTGCGCTGAAGCAGTGACGTCGAGCCTTGCTGGTGCTGAATCACGGTCTCGGCTGCCTCGCGGAAGAGCTTGTCCCGGTCGTCGTCGCCGCCGTCGTCTCCCTCTCCGCCGCCCTGCTCGGCGATTTCCTGCTGCCGCACGAACTCGAGGATGTCCTCCTCGGTAGCAATCGATCCGGACATGAGCGCCTCCTTCCGCGCCGCGGCACGCACCTCGAACCACCCCGTCAGCCGCTCGGTGTCCTCGTTCGAGATGAAAGCGCCTTGAATGCGCGACGGCTCCGCCTTCCCCGGCGGGATGAAGAGCATGTCGCCGTTGCCGAGCAGGGATTCAGCGCCGATGCCGTCGAGAATCGTGCGACTGTCGACCTGGGATGCGACCCGGAACGCGATGCGGCTCGGAAAATTCGCCTTGATGAGACCTGTGATCACGTTCACGCTCGGCCGCTGCGTCGCAAGAATGAGATGGATTCCGATAGCGCGGGCCTTCTGCGCCAGCATCGCCAGCGGGCGCTCCACCTCGCCCTGCACGGTCATCATCAGATCGGCAAGCTCGTCGATGACGAGGACGATGTACGGAAGAATGCCGCCCGTGTACTCGAGATTCTCGAACGCGACGTCGGGGCGCTTCGGCTTCGACAGCTTCGCGCCTTCCTGGACCTTGCGATTGAAATCCTGGATGTTACGCGCGCCGTTCGCGGCGAGCAGCTTGTAACGGTCCTCCATCTCGAGCACGGCCCACTTCAGCACGGCAGCCGCGTCACGATTGTCGGTGACGACCTTGTGCCTCAGGTGCGGCAGGACGTTGTACACGCTCAGCTCGACCATCTTCGGATCCACCAGAAGAAACCGCAGGGTCTGCGGCGTGTGGCGGTACACGAGGCTCGTGATAAGCGTGTTTATGCAGACGGATTTTCCCGAGCCGGTCGCGCCGGCAATCAGGAGATGCGGCATCTTCGCCAAGTCCGCGATGACGGGATTTCCTTCAAGGTCTTTCCCGAGGATCATCGGCAGCGCGGCGCGGGCGCTCTGAAAATCCTTGTGGTCGAGGAGCTCCCTGAACCCGACCATTTCCGCGGTCGGGTTCGGAACCTCCACGCCGACAGCGCCGCGCCCGGGGATCGGTGCGACGATCCGAATGCTTGCTGCGCGCATCGCAAGAGCGAGATCGTTGGCGAGGTTGGCTATCTGCCTCACCTTCACGCCCGCGGCCGGGGCGACTTCAAACTGCGTGACGGTAGGGCCCGTCGTCCGCGCGAGCAGCTCGCCTTCCACCTTGAACGTGCGGAGCGCGTCCATCAGCTGGACACCCATCGCATCGAGCTCCCGCTTGCCGAGATCGGCGTTGCGCGGAGGCAAAGCGGCGATCAGCTCCGGCGGCGGAAGCTCGTCATCGGAGTCGTCCCGCACGAAGGCGGGCCCGGCCACCGGCGCGGACGCTCCCCCGTCCGAAGCACGCGGACCGGAAGCCGCTTTCGGCTTTTTCTCTCGCGGGGCGCGGGCGCGCGCCGGCTCGGAATCGCCGATCTCAGCGGATGAATCGTCGAGGAGACCCAGGTCCAGGGCCGGCATCTCCTCCGGTGACGGCTCGAGCGCGCGCGCAGCGGACGAAGCCGAGACCGGCGCCGTGTCGCCTTTCGCGATGGAGCGTCGACCAGCGCGCTCGAAGGGATCGTCGGCCAAAGCATCAGACCCGCTCGCGTCGATCGGGCGAGCCCTGCGTCCGATCAACACCCGGACCGGATTCCACGAGAGCGTGACCGCCATGAGCGCGCTCACCGCCAGCAGCCAGATGATCCACGCTCCCGCCGTGCCGGCAAACCGCAGCAGGTAAAACGCGGCGAACGCACCCCAGACGCCGGACAACGCGTTCTGGTCTGCCGCGCCGCCGAGTGCGAACCCGAAGGCGATGGGCAACAGCGCGACCATGCCGAAGAGGAAGATTCCCCAAGAGCGATCCGTCCCGCGATCCAGCCGGCCGAACAGCGTCATCGCATGAGCGGCGGGCGCCACGGGAATCAGCACCGCTGCGGGCCACCCCAGGAGCGACGTGATTGGTCGGGCGAGCGCCTCGCCGAGCGAGCCGAAGCTGCCGCGAAGATCGGCCTGGCCGTCGGGGCTCGCGCTCAGGAGAGAGTACCCATGGACGGCGAGAGCGCCAGCGATGAAGACGGCGAACAGCAGCAGCGCGATCGCCGCTACTTCGCGCCTGACTTCGTCCGACCTGGAGGTTTCCTCGCCGTCTATCCCGGACTCATCACGTTCCGAGCGTGACGATCTGGCGGTCGCTGTAAACGGGGACAACAGCGAACGAATCCAGCCCGGCGCAGAGGGCGAGGTCGTCGCCGAATCCCGCGCTGATGAGCGCTTGCCCGTGCTGCGAGTTTTGGAGGAGCTTCGCGATGTTCTCGCCATACTTCCTGTCGATGAGAGCGCACGCGGTAGCGCCGTCGTTGGTCGCGACCCCGTTGAGACCCTTCTGAATAGCGCGAACATAACGTCCGGCGCAACCCGCATCTTCCAGCGTGAAGCGTCGCTCGTGCCCGGAGCAGAGGATCAGGACGTCGGTACCGCTGCGCACTGCGGTCCGCAACATGGCCGACACCGCCGAGAAATTGACGTACGAAGCGACTACGATGTCACGCGCGCCCTGGGCAGCGAGGACGGCCCCGCTTCCATTGGTAGTCGTGAGAAGAACGGTCTTGCCCGCCACCTTCTCCGGGGAGAACTCCCCGGGGGAGTTCCCAAGATCGAAACCCGGGATCGGGAGCATCTTCTGCTCTCCAGCGAGCAGCACGTCCGCGCGCCCGAGCTGCTTCGACTGCGCAACAGCTTCATCGGAAGTCAGAAACGGAACAACGGCCCGCGCGCCATTCGCCAGCGCTGCCGCGATCGTCGTGGAAGCCCGAAGGACGTCTATGACGGCAACCACCCGGCCGGCAACGTCGGCTGGGATGAGCTGCTGGTATCCGAAATAGACATCGAGCCTCACGGGGCGACGTCCTTCATAAGGTTGGGCTCCCGCTCGAGGAATTTCGTGTCGACATTGCCCGACTGAAACAGCGGGTTTTCCATCACGCGCGCCAGAAACGGTATCGTCGTCGTCACGCCTTCGATGATGAAGCTCTCGAGGGCCATGTGCATCCTGCGGATCGCCTCCTGCCGGTCTCTCCCCTGACAGATGACCTTGGCCAGCAGCGAGTCGTAGTAGGGCGGCACAGTGTACCCCGCGTACACGTGCGTATCTAGGCGAACGCCGGGTCCTCCCGGCGGATGGAAGGTGTCGATGCGCCCGGGCGACGGCTGGAAATTCTTGGCAGGATCCTCCGCGTTTACGCGACACTCGATCACGTGACCGCGAAGCGTAGGCATCGACTTGAACGACAGCTTCTCGCCCGCGGCCACCCGAATCTGCTCCTTCACCAGATCGATTCCCGTCAGCATCTCCGTGACCGGGTGCTCGACCTGGATCCTCGTATTCATCTCCATGAAATAGAACGAGCGATCTTCGTTCAGCAGCATCTCGATCGTGCCCACTCCCACGTAATCGATGGCCTTGGCACCGCGCACGGCGGCGTCGCCCATCTGCGCCCGCAGCTCGGCGTTGAGCGCGGGACTCGGCGCTTCCTCGATGAGCTTCTGGTGACGGCGCTGCACGGAGCAGTCGCGCTCGCCGAGGTGGACGACGTTGCCGTGTCGGTCGCCGATGATCTGGAACTCGATGTGGCGCGGACGCTCGAGATACTTCTCCACGTATACGTCGGCGTTGCCGAACGCGGACAGCGCCTCGGAGCGCGCGAGCTGAAATGACCGGGCGAAATCGTCGGCGTCTTTCGCGACGCGCATGCCCTTGCCGCCGCCACCGGCCGACGCCTTGATGATGACCGGAAAACCTATCTTCGCGGCAAATTCGAGCGCCTCGTCGACGTCCTCGACGGGGCCGGGGCTGCCCGGTATGATCGGCACGCCGACCTCCTGCATCGCGCGCCGCGCGGACGCCTTGTCCCCCATCGTGCGGATCTGCGACGGCGTGGGCCCGATGAACTCGATGTTCGACGCGGCGCACGTCTCCGCGAACTCGGCGTTCTCCGCGAGGAAGCCGTACCCCGGGTGAATTGCGTCCGCCCCGGTAATCTCCGCGGCCGCGATCAGCCGCGGAATCTTGAGGTACGAATCCCTTCCCGGTGGCGGCCCTATACACACGTCGTCATCCGCAAACCTTACGTGCAGCGACTCCCTGTCCGCCTCACTGTACACCGCGACCGTCTGTATCCCCAACTCCCTGCACGCGCGTATCACCCGCAGTGCGATCTCGCCCCGGTTGGCTATCAACACCTTTTTAAACATGGCGGCTCGGTGCCGAGCGAGGTCCGGCGCGATCCGGCGTGAGTCCGGCTCGGGCGCTACGCGAGCAAACTGCGCTCGCTAAGACGCGCCCTAGGCCGGACCCACACCGGATCTTCCGGACCTCGCCGCAAGCGCTGTTAGTGCGTGCACTGAAGACGGGGCGAGATCGCAGTGGGTGCGCGCGGGCGGGGGCGGCGGGGAAACTGCAGCACGCGCATAGAGATCGCACGATCAGGAGTCGACCCGCCTTCGCCGGTTGGGCAGGCAGGCACCGGGCGGGTGTCCCATGCAGGCCCGTCTTAGCGAGCGCAGTTTGCGAGCGTAGGGCCAGCATGGGATATCCGTCCGGCGCCCGCCTGCCCAGCGGGACGAATCATGTGCTGATGCCTGACGTGAACTTGTCCCACGACGTGTCGCTGGTTCCGGCGATGCCTTGGACCTTGAGCGCGAACTCGGACGGACTCGAAGCGTAGAAGATCGCGTGGTCGTAGGAGATCATGCCCTGGGAGTACCAGTTCATGAGCGACTGGTCGAAGCTCTGCATGCCGTACTGGATCGTGCCCTCGCGTATCAGCTCCGGGATGTCGAGCGACTTCGTCATGTCGCGGATGTTGTCGCGCACGGCGGCCGTGTTGATGAGCACTTCCGCGGCCGGCACCCGCCCGCCCTTGTCGGCGCGCGGCACGAGCCGCAGCGATATCACGGCCTGGAGCGCGCTCGACAGAATGAAGCGCACTTCGTCCTGCTGGTGCGGCGGATAGAACGACAGCACGCGGTTGATCGTCTGCGTCGTGTCCGTCGTGTGCAGCGTCGAGAACACGAGGTGGCCAGTGTCCGCGGCCTTGAGCGCCGTGTCCAGCGTCTCGATGTCGCGGATCTCGCCGACCATTATCACGTCAGGGTCCTGCCGCAGAACCCGTCGCAGCGCCTGCGCGAAGCTCGCCGTATCGGTTCCGACCTCGCGCTGGTTGATGTGACAGTTGATGTCCCGGTGCAGGAACTCGATCGGGTCCTCGATCGTGATGATGTTCGCGCGCCGGTGCGTGTTGATGTGATGGATCATCGCGGCAAGCGCGGTCGATTTTCCCGAGCCGGTGATTCCCGTCACCAGAACCAACCCGCGCGGGCGCATCGCAATGTCGGCACAAACGGCGGGGAGATGCAGCTCCTCGAGCGTCTGCGCCTGAAACGCGATGATTCGGAACGCGAAAGCGATCGTGCCTCGCTGGTGGTAAGCGTTCACCCGGAAGCGGCCGATCCCGGGGACGCCGAGCGCGAAGTCGGCCTCGTGCTGCTCGGTGAACTCCTGCATGTGCTTGGCCGTCATCGTCTGCTCGGCGAGCGAGCGGAGCTGCTCAGGCCTCGTGTGGGGGAGCTCGAGCGGCACCAGCTCGCCGTTCACGCGAAGCGTCGGGGGACGGCCGACTTTGAGGTGAAGGTCAGATGCGCCCTTGTGCACCATCTGCTGAAGAATCCCCTTGTAATCGAACGGCGCCGCCGGCGTTTCCGCGGGGGTGACCTGCCCGGGGTTACCCATTGGGAGCGATACGGAAGAGGACCTGGCCGTACTCCACAGGATGCGCGTCCTGCGCGACTATCTCGCGCAAAGTGCCGTCGAATTCCGACTCGATCTCATTCATGATCTTCATCGCTTCGATGATGCAGATGATCTGGCCTTTGCGGACCCGGTCACCGACTGCGAGATAAGCCTTGCCCCCCGGCTCGGCCGCCGCGTAAAACGTGCCCACCATCGGAGACTTCGCCTCGAGCAACGACTCCGCAGGCTCCGGCTTGGCGGCGGGCGCGGCTTCGGCCGCGGCCACGGGGGCAGCCACGGCGGCCATCGGGGCCGGGGCGATAGCGGGCGCGTGCATCACAGGCGCCTGCTGCTGCGCCTTTGATATCCGGATCTTCATTCCTTTGTCGGAAGAAATCTCGATCGAGTCCACCGTGGAGCCGTCGAGCATGTCCACCAACTTCTTCACGTATCGTAAATCGAACATGGTGACTGTTTAGGGTCCGGCCGCCAAATACATCAGGCGACCTCGATTAGCTCTCTCGTGAAGTCCGTGAGAATCTCCGGACCGCCGGTGCCAAGGTGCACGTCGTCCTCGATGCGTATCCCGCCCCAACCTGGGCGATACACCCCCGGCTCGATCGTCACAACCGCGCCGAGGGCCAACGTTCCCTCGGCTGTCCGGGCAAGACGGGGAGCCTCGTGGACTTCCAATCCGAGGCCGTGACCCAAGCCATGACCGAACGCCTCCCCAAAACCTTCGCGCTCAATGTAGCCCCGCGCGACCGCGTCGGCATCCTGGCCCGTCATTCCGGCCCGCACGGAACCCGTAGCCAACGCGTTCGCATGGCGCACAACGTCATAAACCGATCTTTGCTCGCTCGTAGCGGTGCCTACCACGAACGTCCGCGTAATGTCCGAACAATACCCCCTGTACTCCGCTCCAAAATCGAGCAGGAGAAAATCTCCCGGCTCGATCACGCGAGAGGACGACCGCGCGTGCGGCAGCGCCGCCCGCGGTCCGGACGCGACGATCGAGGGGAAAGGAAAACCCTCACTGCCCGCGTCGCGAAGAGCCTTTTCCAG
>JACDCY010000039.1 GCA_013817305.1 Gemmatimonadaceae bacterium
CCCTTGGAACGACCCCAAAGGCCAGCCACTGCCCATCAGTCAGTTGAACGCGATTTCGTGCGGGAGCAGACTCATAGGCAGCGCGCACTGGAAACCGGGACCTGGTGGCCCGCGGTTGGACGAACAGCCGTGATGCCGAAATCGTTTCCGGTTTTCGGTTCGCCGTAAAGGCTCGGGGCGGGTCGGGGGCCGGCGGTGGGCCCGTCTTAGCGAGCGTAGTTTGCTCGCGTAGGGCCCGCGCCGGCCCCCGACCCACCACGAGCCCCCGAAGGGGCAGTTCGCAAACGCGGTAAAGGCTTGCGGCGTCACGGGTTCACCAACACTTTGGACTACCGATTCCAGGAACCAGAGTGAACCAGCTGCGCAACTATATAGGCGGTGAGTGGGTCGAGTCCGCCACGACCGACTGGCAGGAGCTCGTCAATCCGGCTACCGGCGAATCGCTGGGGCGGGTCCCGCTTTCTACGCGCGGCGACGTTGATTCGGCCGTCCAGGCCGCGACGCACGCATTCCAGAAATGGCGCGAGACGCCGCCCGTCGTGCGCGCGCGGCACCTCTTCAAGCTCAAGTACCTCCTCGACCAGCATTTCGACGAGATCGCCAAGATCGTCACGCAGGAGAATGGCAAGACGCTCGACGAAGCGCGGGGCTCCTTCAAGCGTGGCGTCGAGAACGTGGAGCACGCCTGCGGCACCCCCGCGCTCATGATGGGAAAGACGCTCGAAGACGTGGCGTCAGGAATCGACTGCGAGTTCGTGCGCCAACCGATGGGCGTGTTCGCCGCGATCACGCCGTTCAACTTTCCGGCGATGGTGCCGCTCTGGTTCCTCCCGTACGCGGTCGCGACCGGCAATTGCTTTATTCTGAAGCCGAGCGAGCAGGTCCCGCTGTCGCAGATCCGGATCTTCGAGCTGGCGCACGAGGCCGGCTTTCCCGCCGGCGTGCTCAATCTCGTCAACGGCGGGAAGGAAGCCGTCAATGCGATTCTCGAGCATCCCGGAATCACGGGCGTCTCGTTCGTCGGATCGAGCGCCGTCGCCAAGCACGTGTACACGACGGGTGCCGCGCACGGCAAGCGCGTGCAGGCTCTTGGCGGCGCGAAGAACCACATCGTGGTCATGCCGGACGCTGACTTCGATCGCGCGGTGGCGGTCGTATCGGAATCGATCTTCGGCTGCGCCGGGCAGCGTTGTCTCGCCGGCAGCATCATCGTCGGAGCCGGGAAGGCGTACAAGCCGCTGCGGGAGAAGCTCCTCGCGAGCGCCAAGGCGATCAACGTGGGGTATGGGCTGGACGAAGGCGTCACGATGGGTCCGGTCGTTTCGCGCAAGCACCGCGACAAGGTGCTCAGCTACATCGACCAGGGCGTGAGTGAAGGCGCAACGATGACGCTGGACGGTCGGAAGACGACCGTCGATCGGTATCCGTCCGGCGCCTTCGTGGGCCCGACGATATTCGAGGACGTCGACCCCTCGATGACGATCGCCCGCGAGGAGATTTTCGGCCCCGTCGCATCTGTAACGCATTCCGAGACGCTCGACGACGCGATCGAGGAGGTGCGCAAGAACGAGTACGCCAACGCGGTGTCGATCTTCACGACGAGCGGCAGGTCGGCGCGCGAGTTCCGCTACCGCGTGGGCGTAAGCATGATCGGCGTCAACATCGGCGTCGCCGCGCCGATGGCGTTCTTCCCGTTCGGCGGAACGAAGGGCTCGTTTTTCGGCGACCTCAAAGCGCACGGCACCGACGCGATCGAGTTCTACACGGACAAGAAAGTCGTCATCTCGCGCTGGACGTGAGTTCTCAGATGCATTTAGTCCTCATTTGTCCCCCGCAGCCCGCACGGCACGAGGTCCCACTGCGGCCGCTACGCGAGCACACTACGCTCGCTAAGACGCGGCCTTCGGGGACCCCGTGTCGTGCGGGCTGCACCGGCTAAGGAGAGGCAATGGCTGCAAGAAACTCGGGCATGCTCGGATTTTGGGTCGCGCTCGGCGTCGCCGCCGGTGCGGGTGTGGGCTTCCTCACGGGAAACCTGCCCATCGGCATCGGTGTGGGAATCGGCGCGGGCATCCTGATCGGGATGTTGGCGGCGGGCCGCTCGCCGAAGTAGGAGCGGGACATGGCAGCGAAGCGCAGCTCAGGGCGAACGAAACCACGCCCCGCAGGCGGAGAGGGGAAGATCGGCAAGGACGCTTCTACTGGCCCCTCCACCGGTGCCCGCCCGACGCGTGCGCGGACCGGGGTGGGCGACGGCGCCGTCTTAGCGAGCGACAGCTCGCGTAGGCGCCAAAGCCCACCTCGAATCCAGCACGCGTCAAGCAAAGATGTAGCAACTGGAGCCCGCACTGTGCGGAGCGGTTTGATTCAGATGAGCAACCCTCTCAACGACGCAGGGGCGTCGGTAGAGGACGTTCGCGACGCGATGCTCAAGAAGCATCTTCCGATGATCGAGGAGGCCGGACGGAAAGGCGTGCAGATTCTCTGCCTGCAGGAAATCTTCAACGGCCCGTACTTCTGTCCGAGCCAGGATGCGCGCTGGTGCGACATCGCCGAGGCGGTGCCTGGCCCCACGGTCGAAGTGATGCAGAAGATCGCGAAGAAGCACGAGATGGTGATCATCGTGCCCGTGTACGAGCGCGAGATGGCCGGCGTGTACTACAACACCGCCGCCGTGATCGACGCAGATGGCACGTACCTCGGCAAGTACCGCAAGAATCACATTCCGCAGACTTCGGGATTCTGGGAGAAATACTTCTTCAAGCCCGGCAACCTCGGCTATCCGACTTTTCAGACCCGGTACGCGAAGATCGGGGTGTACATCTGCTACGACCGCCACTTTCCCGAGGGCGCGCGACTGCTCGGACTCAACGGCGCCGAGATCGTGTACAACCCGTCGGCCACCGTGAAGGGCTTGTCCCAGTATCTGTGGAAGCTGGAGCAGCCCGCGCACGCGGTGGCCAACGGCTACTTCATGGGCTGCATCAATCGTGTCGGTACGGAAGCGCCGTGGAACATCGGCAAGTTTTATGGAACGAGCTACTTCGTGGATCCCCGCGGCAACTTCCTCGCGACGGGCAGCGAAGACGAGGACGAGCTTGTCATCGCCGATCTCGACCTCGACATGATCGAAGAAGTTCGCCGCACGTGGCAGTTCTACCGCGACCGCCGGCCCGACACCTATGGCGACATGACCGAGCAACTGCCTTGATTGGCGTGGCGCAGCTCTCGGGGCCGGTGCCCCCACTCCGGCCGCTACGCGCGCACGGTGCGGCGCAGCTCGCGGACCCGAGTGGCCCCACTCCGGCTGCTACGCTCGCTGCGCTCGCTAAGACGCAGCCTGCGGGGACCACCGGGTGCGCGAGCTGCCCGGGCATTCGCGCGCGCCCGAAGCGCGCGAACCGCCGGCTGGTCGCGGTCGCCGACACGATCCGCCCGCGCGAACAGCGGAAGACTGCGGGTCGGAAATCCGGGGGCTCACCCGGGATACAGCTCGCACGGCTTCGGGGCCCCGTAGGTCGCGTCTTAGCGCGCGTAGTTTGCGCGCGTAGCGACCGTAGCGGGACCCGAAGCCGTGTGAGCGGTCACCCCACGACACCACCGGAAACCCTGAACTAAGCAATGGCACTGCTGATTCGAGGCGGGCGGATCATTACGGCGACGGACGACTACGTGGCGGACGTGTACTGCGCCGACGAGACGATCACGCGGATAGAGCCGTCGATCGACCCGAAGTCTCTGCCGCCGAAGGATCTTGAGGTAATCGACGCGGCGGGAAAGTACGTGTTCCCCGGATTCATCGACCCGCACGTGCACATCCACCTGCCGTTCATGGGTACGCATGCGGCCGACGATTACGATTCGGCGAGCAAGGCCGCGCTCGCGGGCGGAACGACGACGGTCATCGAGATGATCTGCCCCGGTCCAACCGACGAGCCGTGGGATGCGTTCGAGACGTGGAAGTCGAAAGCCGATGGCATTTCCGCGATGGACTACACGTTTCACATGTCCGTGGTGAGGTTCGACGAGTCGGCGAGGCAGCAGCTCCGCAAGATCGTCGGCGCCGGCGTGGCATCTTTCAAAGTTTTCCTCGCATACAAAGGCGCGCTCGATCTTTCCGATGAGGATCTTTTCGGCGCGATGAAACTCGCTCGTGAGTTGGGCGTCATCGTCACCGCCCACTGTGAGAACGCCGAGGCAATCGACGCGATGCAGAAGTCTCTTCTGGCCGAAGGCAAGACGGGGCCGGAATGGCACGGAGCGTCGCGCCCGCCCGTTATCGAGGCCAGCGGCGTTCACCACATTTGCGCGTTCGCCGAGCTCCTGGGCACGCACGTCTACACGGTTCACACGTCGTGCGAGGCCGCCGTGCGCGAAGCCCTGGCCGCACGGCAACGCGGCGTCGACGTCTGGATAGAAGCGGTTGCTCCCCACCTCGTCCTCGACGAGAGCTACGCCGCTCGCGGGGATTTCGAGGGCGCCAAGTACCTCATGTCACCTCCGCTCCGAGAGAAGCGCAACCAGGAAGTGCTCTGGGGTGGCATCAAGTCGCGCGCGATCAGCACGATCGGAACCGACCATGCCCCGTTCCGATTCGAGGATCAGAAGCAGATGGGCCGCGACGCGTTCACCATGATTCCCAACGGCATCTCCAGCATTCAGGAGCGCGTTGACCTCATCCACACATACGGCGTCGCGACCGGTCGGATGGATCTCAACGCCATGGTGGACTCGTGCAGCACGCAGGCTGCGCGCATTTTCGGGATGTACCCCCGCAAGGGAGCGGTGCAGGTAGGAAGCGACGCAGATCTGGTCGTGTACGATCCCGGGTACCGCGGGAAGTTCTCGCTCGAGCAGAGCCATTCGCGCGTCGACTACAATGCGTACGAAGGTTGGGATCGCATCGGCCGGGCGAGTGTGGTCACGGTCCGCGGAAGGGTGCAGGCGCAAGACGGGCAGTTCGTGGGCACGCTGGGGCGCGGTCAATTCGTCGAGAGGGAGGCAACGCACTGATGCAGCCGTCCAACGGGAAAGCGGTCAACGCGGCCGAGGTGCGCGCGAAGCACAAGGAATTTCTTTTTCCGTGCGTCGCCAACTATTACGAGGAATCGATCGTGCTCACGCGGGGCGAGGGCTGCTGCGTGGCGGACGCCGAGGGTCGCGAGTATCTCGATTTCTTCGGCGGCATCCTCACGGTTGGACTCGGGCACTGCCATCCCGAGGTGACGGCCGCCGTCGAAGAGCAGATGGCTCAGTTGGGCCACACGTCAACGTTGTACCCGACGCAGCCGATCGTCGAAGTCGCGGAGCGGCTGGCCAGGATCACGCCGGGCAAGCTACAGAAGAGCTTCTTCACGACCAGCGGGACCGAAGCTGACGAGACGGCGATCCTGCTTGCCAAGATCTTCACGGGACGCGACGAGATCATCGCGCTGCGACATGGTTACAGCGGGCGAAGCCTCAACGCGCTGTCGCTCACCGGGCATTCTCCCTGGCGCCTCATCTCCACGCAGGTCGCGGGAATCAAGCACGCGATGTCGCCGTACTGCTATCGCTGCCCGCTCGGTCTCGAGCCGGGATCGTGCGGCGTGGCCTGCGCGAAGGACATCGAAGAGCTGATCCAGACGACGACTAGCGGTCATCCAGCTGCGTTCATCGCCGAGCCGATCCAGGGCGTTGGCGGCTTCATCACGCCGCCCCCTGAATATTTCGAGATCGCCGTCGGCATCGTGCGGAAGTACGGCGGGGTTTTCATTTGCGACGAGGTGCAAACCGGCTTCGGCCGCACGGGCGACCGCTGGTGCGGGATCGAGCACTGGGGCGTCGAGCCCGACATCATGACGTTCGCCAAGGGGATCGCGAATGGCGCGCCCGTCGGCGCTACGATAGCGACAGCCGAAGTCGCCGACTCTTTTACAGGGCTCACGATCTCCACGTTCGGCGGCAATCCCGTGACGATGGCGGCTACCCGCGCGACGCTGGACGTCATGGAGCGCGAGAACGTTCCGAGGCGGGCGGGCGAGCGCGGACGCCAGCTGCGCGGGCATCTGGAAGCGTTCAAGGAAGAGTTCGCCTTCATCGGCGACGTCCGCGGAATGGGGCTGATGCAGGCCATCGAGCTCGTGGAGGACCGCGCGACCAAGGAGCCGGCGAAGGGCAAGACGAATCAGCTGATGGAAGCGGCGAAGCGGCAGGGGCTGCTATTGGGAAAGGGCGGACTCTACGGCAACGTTATCCGGATCGCTCCGTCGATGCTGGTGACCGAAGCGGAGATCAACGACGGCGCCGCACGAATGCGCCGCGCGCTTGCGGAGGTGAAATGAACACCGAGCAATTCCGCAATCCCAGCCTGACTTACGAGATAGGCAGGGGCGGGGCGTACGACCCTGGCTTGTACAACGCGGATCTCGCTCCGGTCCCGCAAAACGAGCGGACGTGGAGATGGCACCACTTCGCCGCGCTGTGGGTTGGAATGGCGATCACCATTCCGACGTACACGCTGGCCTCGAGTCTGATCGACGGCGGTTGGAGCTGGCAGGCGGCGGTCGGATCCATTGTGCTGGGCAATTTTATCGTGCTGCTCCCAATCGCGTTGAACGCCGAGGCCGGCACTCGGTACGGAATTCCATTTCCGGTTTTGGCACGAGCGTCGTTCGGTGTCATGGGGGCCAACATTCCAGCGCTTCTTCGCGCGATCGTCGCATGCGGCTGGTTTGGAATCCAGACGTGGATCGGCGGATTCGCGATCTTCAAGATGCTGGAGGCGCTGTGGCCCGGGATCGCGTCGCTTCCACCGGTGCTCCCGGCATCGATTGGTCTCGGCACCGGCGAGCTAATCTGCTTCACGATCTTCTGGCTGATGCAGGTGGCGATCGTTCTGCGCGGAATGGAGTCGATCAAGTTCCTGGAGACATGGGGCTCGCCCTTTCTGCTGATCATCGGCGTGGCGCTACTCGCCTGGGCGTGGGTGCAAGCGGGCGGGTGGGGCCCGATGCTGACTAATCCGGCCCCGACGGTAGAGCGGTCCGGTCCCGCGCTCGGCATACTCGGCGCAGGCTTGACGTCGGCCGTGGCGTTCTGGGGGACGATGGCGCTGTCCATTCCGGACTTCTCCCGTTACGCCCGGTCGCAAAGGGATCAGGTCATCGGGCAGGCGGTGGGGCTGCCCGCCACCATGGCGCTGTTCGCATTCATCGGCGCGGCCGTGACGAACGCGACCGTCGTCATTTTCGGGACGAGGATCTCCGATCCGATCGCGCTGCTCGCGCGCATTGGCGGCCCCGCCATGGTGATCGTCTCGATGATCGGCCTGACCGTGGCGACGCTGACCACGAACATCGCGGCGAACGTAGTGTCTCCGGCCAATGCGTTCAGCAACATGTCGCCCAGCAAGATCTCGTTCAGAAAGGGTGCGCTGATCACGGCCGGGATCGGCGTGCTGATGTTTCCGTGGAAGCTGTACAACGACGCGTCCGCGTACATCTTCACCTGGCTGATCGGCTACGGCGCGCTGCTCGGTCCGGTCGCCGGGATCATGATCGCGGACTACTTCCTGATCCGGAAACGCGTACTCCGCCCCGACGCGCTCTTTCTCCGTGACCGCCAGTACGAATACAAAGGCGGATTCAACCCGGTGGCCATGGCAGCGCTGATTCTCGGAGTGCTCCCGAATTTCCCGGGCTTTCTGGGGGTGATCGGCGCGATCGACGCTCCGGCCTGGGCTGAGCGAATCTACGACTGGGCGTGGTTCGTAGGCTTTTTGACAGCAGGGCTCGTGCATCTGATAGGGATGCGGACGTTGTATCCGGATCATCGAGTGGTTGGCCCGCCTGCGCTGGCGGATACGCTCGTGTTCTCGAGTCGTACCGGACAGGCGATAAGCACGAAAACGGGCGAGGAACAGATCCCGTGAGCAGGCGACAGGTGCTCGGCATGAGTGATCTTCGCTGCGCGCTGCGTGCTGCGCGCTGCGCCTTGGGGACGAAGTTTTGCCGCTGACGGCGGAGGAGCTGGAGCAGAACTTCGCGGACATCGCTCCGCCGCTGACGCCGGATGCGGCGCTCGTGGAGTCATCGAAGTGTTTGTTCTGCTACGACGCGCCGTGCACCATTGCATGCCCGACGCACATAGACGTGCCGGCGTTCATCAAAAAGATCATGACCGGGAATCTCACCGGCTCCGCGCGGGTGATCCTCGACGCCAACCCGATGGGCCATTCGTGCGCGCGAGCGTGCCCGGTCGAAGTGATGTGCGAGGGAGCGTGCGTGTTGAACGACCGCGATGAGGAGCCGATCAAGATCGCGCTGCTGCAGCGGTATTCCACCGACCACGTGCTCACGCACGATCTGACGCTGTTCACGCCGGGTGCCGCCACGGGCCGCAAGGTTGCGATCATCGGCGCGGGACCGGCAGGGCTGTCCTGCGCGCAGGATCTCCGGCGGTGGGGGCATGCCGTCACGATGTTCGAGTCGCATCCGAGTCCCGGCGGGCTCAACACGTACGCGATCGCGGAGTACAAGATGCGGCCGCCGACCGCGCTCGCGGAGGCGAGGAAGATTCTCGAGCTCGGGGTCGAGCTGCATACGAACGTCACCATTGGGGTGGACATCCCGTTCTCCGACCTCGAGCGCGACTTCGACGCGATATTCGTGGGAGTGGGAGTCGGAGCGACGCGGGGGCTCGGTATTCCCGGCGAAGATCTGGCCGGCGTGCAGGACGCCCTTTCGTTCATCGAGCATCTCAAGACGCACGAATACGCCGATACCGAGGTCGGCAACGACGTGATCGTCGTCGGCGCAGGAAATACGGCAATTGATGCAGCGACCCAGGCCAAGCGGCTGGGTGCGGAGCGTGTCACGATCGTGTACCGCCGGGGTGAGGACGAGATGCCCGCGTATCCGTACGAGTACGAGCTGGCCAAACGCGACGGCTGCGAGTTTCGCTTCTTTACCGTTCCGAAGCGCGTGCTAGGTGAAGGCGTTGTCGCCGGACTCGAGTGCGTGCGCGCGGAGCTGGGCGCACCCGACGCTCGCGGGAGGAGATCGCCGGTCGAGATCGCCGGCAGCGAACATGTGATCCGGTGCGACATGTTGCTCAAGGCGACCGGCCAGCTTCCGCGCGACGAGTTCGCTCGCGACGCTGGTCTGACGATCGCGGGCAGCAAGATGGTCAGCTCCAAGCCTAACGTGTTCGTTGGAGGTGACGTCGCCAGCGGCGGCGCCGAGATCGTCAATGCCGCCGCCGACGGAAAAGCAGCAGCCGCGCGAATTCATGTTTTGCTCTCGGGACCGGTGTCGTGAGCTTCGGTGCGCGCGAGGGTGAGCCCCGGGGTGGCCTTCGGCCGCTACGCGCGCAAACTGCGCGCGCTAAGACGCGGCCTGCGACCACCCTGGGACTCAACCTCGCCGGGCCATGGGTGCGTGACGCTGCGGGAGAGCGTGCGGTATCGCCAGTTTTTCCGCCGTTCGGGCGAGACACCCAAACGGCGGCCCGACGCCGCAAGCGCCGCACCGCGACTCACTCCCGCGCAGTCGTGCCGCCGCAGCCTCGATGCCGGGTGGGCGCGCGGGGGCCGGTCCTCGCAGGCCGCGTCTTAGCGCGCGTAGTTTGCGCGCGTAGCGGCCGAAGAGGATCGAGCCCCGCGCGCCCAAGGGGAAACAATGGCTGACCTCACTGTCAACTTTGCCGGGATCAAGTCGCCGAATCCGTTCTGGCTCGCGTCGGGCCCGCCGACTAACACCTACGTGCAATGCGCGAAGGCGTTCGACGTGGGCTGGGGCGGGGTGGTGTGGAAAACCGTTGGCGAGCCGATCATCAACGTGTTCTCGAGGTACGGATCGATCGACCTCGGCATACATCGCATGATCGGACTAAACAACATCGAGCTCATCAGCGATCGTCCGATCGCGGACAATCTGCGCGAGATCACTGAGCTCAAGCGCAACTACCCGAACAACGCCGTCATCGTGTCGCTGATGGTTGAGAGCAAGCGCGAAGCATGGCACGACATCGTCAAGCGGACGGAAGACACGGGCGCCGACGGGATCGAGCTCAACTTCGGCTGTCCGCACGGGATGAGCGAGCGCGGCATGGGCGCTGCCGTCGGTCAGGTTCCCGAGTACACGTGCAACATCGTTGGCTGGGTTAAGGAGGTCTCGAAGATTCCGGTGATTGTCAAGCTCACGCCCAACGTCACCGACATCACGTTCATTGCGCGCGCAGCGGTCGAGGGGGGCGCCGACGCGCTGTCGCTAATCAACACGATCAACTCCATCGTTGGCGTCGACCTCAACACGTTTACGCCACTCCCGGATGTGGGCGGCAAGTCGAGCCACGGCGGCTACTGCGGGCCGGCGGTCAAGCCGATCGCCCTCAATCTGCTGTCGGCGACGGCGAGCGATCCGGCGGTCAAGATTCCGATCTCGGGAATCGGCGGCATCTCGACGTGGAGGGACGCGGCCGAGTTCATCGCGCTGGGGTCGACGACGCTGCAGGTGTGCACGGCGGTGATGCATTACGGCTTCCGCATCATCGACGACCTTACCGACGGGCTCTCGACGTGGATGGACGAGAGCGGCATCAAGTCGATCGAGGACCTGCGGGGGCGCGCGCTGCCCAAGGTCACGAAGTGGGAGAATCTCGATCTCAACTACCACATCGTCGCGTCGATCGACCAGAGCAAATGCATCAAGTGCGAGCTGTGCTGGACGGCATGCGAGGACGGAGCTCACCAGGCGATACGCCGGTATCCGCGCGTCGACGGCGAGCCGGTCGTAGAGATCATCGAGGAAGCGTGCGTCGGATGTAACCTGTGCGCGCTGGTGTGCCCGGTGCAGGAATGCATCTCGATGCAGCAGGTACCGAACGATCACCCTCCGGTAACCTGGAAACAGTACTCGGCCGGCGACGGCGCCCTTGCCCCGCGCTCCGAACACTTCCACACCGCCACGTTCGGGCCACGATCTTGATCGAGTAGCCTTCGGCGCGCTTCGCCCGCCGGGTCGGCAGGCTTCGGGGCTCGGCCGCTGGCCCTACGCTCGCAAACTGCGCTCGCTAAGACGGGCCTGCGGCCGGCACCGAAGCCTGCCCCGACCATTCCTTCAACCGCCCACGTCACCTCGTCGTTGCCGTGGTTCGTTCGTGGACGATGCGTCGAAGAGAGTTCGGCGCGCGGAGCCAGCGCCCCGATTTTGGATACGCGCGCAAACGACAGCGCGCGGAGATGCATGGGGCGGGTTTCCTGCGGTCCCCGGCTCTGCTCCCGGGGTGGGGACTCGGCCCCGTACCCGCCGAAGGCCGCGTCTTAGCGAGCGCAGTTTGCTCGCGTAGCGGCCGCAGCGCGGGCACGGAGCCGAGTCCCCACGCGCCCCGATCCCAGCGCCCGGCCAACCGGCAACCGTAGCTAGATTCCGGCGAAACGAGACGATGTCGCGCGCACCCTACTGATAACGGACATGCAGGCACAGGCTGATAAAACTCTCCTCGATGAGGAGACTCGCGCGATTGTCAGGATCTCGGCGGCCATCGCTGCCGGCAGCGAAGCCACGGTCCGGCGGGAGCTGGAGGCCGGTGCGCGGGTGGCGTCGCCTGCTGTCATCGACGAAGTCATTCTGCAGTCGTATCTGTTCGCTGGTTTTCCCCGCATGCTCAACGGCGCGCGCGCCTGGCGGGCCATCAATCCAGCAGCGCCGGCGGGCGTTACAGAGCCTTCCGCCGGTGACGGGGTGGAGAGATGGCGATCGAGAGGGGAGGCGACTTGCAGGATCGTCTACGGCGACTCGTACGAGAAGCTGCGGGACAACGTCCGCGCACTGCATCCGGACCTCGACGAATGGATGATCGTAGATGGGTATGGGAAGATTCTTGGCCGCGCAGGCCTGGATCTAAAACGCCGCGAGCTGGCCGTCGTGGCGGCGTGCGCCGCGAGCGGCCAGCAGCGCCAGCTTCATTCGCATCTGCACGGGGCGCTCAACGCTGGAAGCTCCGACTCGGAGCTCTCCGCGACCCTGGGCGCTATCTCGGACCTCGTACCAGCAGAAAGCGCGGCCGGGTATGGCCATCTCCTCGCAAAGGTGCAGGCATCGCGGCAACGGGTGGCGCGCTAGAGATGTTCATAGACAAAACTGTGATTCACATCGAAGCTGGCACGGGTGGCTCGGGATGCACGTCGTTCCGTCGCGAATTTCGTGTTCCACTCGGCGGTCCCGACGGCGGCGACGGCGGACGCGGGGGAGACGTCATCATTACGGGCGATTCCAACCTTGCAACGCTACTGGACTACACCTACCGCGATCGATGGTCCGCCGAGCGGGGAGAGCACGGTTCTGGAAACAACAAGACGGGTAGATCGGGACAGAATATCGTGCTTCCGGTCCCGCCCGGCACAATGATTCGCGATACGCGCACCGGAGAGATACTCGCAGAGATACTCGACGCCGGACAAACCTTTGTCGTGGCCAGAGGCGGGAGGGGTGGGAAGGGCAACACGTTCTTCGCGACGGCTACGCACCAGTCGCCGCGCGAATGGCAGCCGGGCGAGGACGGCGAGGTCCGCACCATCGAGCTGGAGCTCAAGCTCATCGCGGACGTCGGCCTCGTGGGGCAGCCGAATGCCGGCAAGTCGACTCTGTTATCCGTCATATCGGCGGCGACTCCGAAGATCGGCGACTACCCGTTCACCACGCTCGCTCCGAACCTCGGGGTCGTACAGCTCTCGGATCATCGCACGTTCGTCGTGGCGGACATCCCGGGGATCATCGAGGGAGCGCACGAGGGGAAGGGGCTGGGCCTCCAGTTCCTGCGCCACATCGAGCGGACGCGCATTCTGGCATTCATGATCCCCATCGATAGCATGGATTGGCAGGCGGAATACGATCAGCTCAGGGCCGAGATTGCCGCGTACTCGGAGGAGCTTTCGCGAAAGCCTCATTGCGTGGTTTTTACCAAGCTCGACATCATCGGCGAGGACATGGGTCCAGAGCTGGATGCCACCGACGCGTTCGGGGTGTTCTCGATCAGCGCGGCCGGGCGAACGGGCCTCGACCAGCTGCTTGCCGCGTGGTGGTCGCAGCTGTTGGCCATGCGCAAGAACACGGAAAAGCGGGACGACGTGGCGGAGCTGCCGTGAGCAGTCCGCTGGATGTGTGTGCTGGGCGAGAGGTTCGGGGTCGGTCCGAGCGCGCTACGCTCGCAAACTGCGCTCGCTAAGACGCGCGCGCGGACCGACCCGAACCTCTCACCCTCGTCAAACGTGCGCACCGCTCAACAGCTCCGCACGGCGGGCCCGCCGCGCGCACAAACTGCCGAGTGCGCCAGATGGTACAAGGCTGGCGCCGAGTATCCCGGTGAGCTGCTGGACTTACCGGTCGCGCCCGACCTGCTATTCGCGCTCGGGGCGAGGTCCACGCTAGACGTACCTCGCGTGGCAATCGTCGGCACGCGAGACTGCTCGGGGTATGGTGACCGAACCGCTCGCAAGATCGCGTCGGCGATTGCGCGCGCGGGGGGATGCGTGGTCAGCGGCATGGCGCGCGGGGTGGATGCTTGCGCGCACCGCGCTGCGCTGGAGGCTGGCGGGCGGACGGTCGCCGTGCTCGGCACCGGCGTGGACGTGCCGTACCCGCGCGGTCACGCGCAGCTGCACGCGCAGCTCGCGGAGCACGGGCTCGTTCTCTCCGAATCTCCGCCGGGCACCGCCGCCTTCCGCGGGTGTTTCCCGCGCCGCAATCGAATCATCGCCGCTCTCGCGCAGGTAACGATCGTTGTAGAGGCCGGTCACAAGAGTGGCGCATTGCTCACGGCGAAGAATGCGCTCGATCTTGGACGCACCGTCGCCGCGGTTCCGGGCCCCATCGATTCACCGAACAGCGCCGGCACGAACGAGCTGCTCCGTGACGGCGCGCATGTGATTGCCACCGTGGACGATGCCCTGACCCTCGCGGGCTTTCCAGCCGCTCCCGAGTTACCGCTTCCCGACCTCACCGATACCGAGCGCGCGCTTTGGGACGCGTTAGGGAAGGGCGCCGCTCAACTCGACGTCCTGGCCATGCGCAGTGGGATGACACTCCGCGACTGCATGTCCGCGATGACATCGCTCGAGCTCCGAGGGCTGGCAAGCTCCGGCTATGCCGGCGAATACCGCCGGAACTGAGCAGCCGTGTTAGTTCGGTGCGAGCGCTCTTGGCTGGTTCCCCGGCCGGGTGCGCGGCGGCCAGTCCCCGCAGGCCGCGTCTTAGCGCGCGCAGTTTGCGCGCGTAGCGGCCGAAGGGGACCTGGCCGGCGCCCACCCCGGCCCCGCAGTTCACAGAAAGAACAAGCGAGCTGGGCGGGTATATTGGAACGTGCCTCCTCGTCACCTGTACGTCCACGTCCCCTTCTGCGCCCGACGTTGCGCGTACTGCGATTTCTCGATCGCTGTCCGGCGCACGACTCCCGTGGACGAGTATCTCGGCGCGCTGCGAACCGAACTGGGCATGGTCGCTCGCGAGATGAACATCGAGCACCCTCGTGACTGGACCCTGGACACGCTCTACCTCGGCGGAGGCACGCCCTCGCAGCTCGGACAGGGTATCCCGCGGCTCTTCGACATCGTCGGTCACAAATCGATCCTCGCGCCCGAGGCCGAAGTGACTATTGAAGCCAACCCGGAAGACGTGACACCGGCGAATGCCGAGTCATGGCGCCGCGCGGGCGCCAATCGCATCTCACTGGGGTCGCAGTCGTTCGACGCCGCGGTCCTCACATGGATGCACCGCGCTCACTCGGTGGACCAGATCGGGGTTGCGGTGAAGACGGCGAGGGACGCCGGCTTCGAGGACATCTCGCTCGACCTCATCTTCGCTTTGCCCCACGCGCTGAATCGCGACTGGAAGCGCGATCTCGACGCTGCCATCGATCTCGATCCCTCCCATATCTCCCTGTACGGATTGACCGTCGAGCCCAAGACCCCGCTTCACCGCTGGCGCGCCCGGGGGGAAGTGAGAGAGGCGGGGGAGGACGCGTACGCGACAGAGTTTCTCCTTGCCCACAGTACTCTGGCTGCCGCCGGATACGAGCATTACGAAGTGTCGAATTTCGCCAAGCCTGGCCGCCATTCGAGACACAACTCCGCCTACTGGTCTGGCGCGAGCTACACCGGAATCGGCCCCTCTGCGCACTCGTTCGACGGCTCACGCCGCTGGTGGAACGTGTCCCCCTACGCCGAGTGGGTCGACCGGCTGACCCACGACTCCAGCCCCGTCGCGGACCTTGAAGTATTAGATGAGGAGAACCTGTCTAACGAGCAGGTATATCTAGGGTTACGCTCTACCATTGGTGTGCGTGTGGATGCCGACGAGATCGCCGAGCTGCAGCCCTGGGTGGACAAGGGTTGGGCTGCCTTTTCAGACGTCGCGACTCAGGACTATGCCCGTCAGGCTGCGCCGGAGTGGGGTGCTCCGCAGGAGCGTCTCAGCCGAAGGCGTAGCTCCGGCGGAGCACTCCATCCCGGCGCGGCCAGCGCAACGACGGTGAGCCCCGCGGCGTCGAAATCGCAACTCACGCTGACCCCGGCCGGGTGGCTGCTGCTCGACGAGCTCGCGGCCAGCTTGACGTGGATTCGAAGCCGCTCCTACGTTTGAATCGATGCCATCTCCAGAGCTGTCCGATCGCGAAAAGAAGGTGCTGGAGGCCGTAATCCAGTGCTACGTGGAGACTGCCCAGCCCGCGGGCTCACGCGCGCTCGCGCGGAAGTTTGGCCTCGGCGTATCGCCCGCCACGATCAGGAACACGATGAGCGACCTCGAGGACAAGGGGTTTCTCTACCATCCGCACACTTCGGCCGGGCGGATCCCGACAGACGCGGCGTACCGCTCGTACGTGAACTCGCTCCTCCCGCCGATCGCCGTTGCCACGGCCGACCACCGCAAGCTCGCTGAAGTGATTTCCGGCGCCGGCTCGGCGATCGACCAGATCCTTCGACGCGCCGCGCAAAGCCTCGGCGTTATCACTCAGGAGCTTGGGGTCGCGCTTGGACCCCGGCTGGACCGGAGCATCCTTCGCCGCCTGGATCTCGTCCGGCTCAGCTCGGACCGGTTGCTCATGGTCCTGACTCTGGACGGCGGCACGATGCGCACGATCTTCGTCGAGACCCGCGGAGAAATTGCCGACGTGGCGCTCACCGAGGTATCGCGGGTCCTGAACGAGCGACTCACCGATCTCACAATGGCGCAGGTGAGGGAAACGCTCGCGGTGCGCCTGCGGGACGCTACCACGCGCCCGGAAGCGAGCGAGCTGCTCAATGTCTTCATCGAGGAAGCAGATCAACTGCTCGAATCGACGCTGCCGATTGACGAAGAATCGGTCGTGCTCGGACAGGCCTCGGTGCTGGCAGAGCAGCCCGAGTTCGCGTCCGGCGACGGAATGCGCCGGCTGGTCACGCTCACCGAGACACGCCAGCAGCTTGGAAAGCTGCTGCGTAACCGCAGCGGAGTTCCCGGGATATCGATTACCATCGGTAGCGAGCATGACGACCCCGCGCTTGAGAGCTTCACGGTCGTCACGGCCGAGTACACGGCGGGCTCGCTCAGCGGAGTCATCGGCGTCATTGGGCCCACCAGGATGCCGTACGAGAAAGTGATCTCGCTCGTGAGCCATACTTCGCGGCTCGTTACCGATCTAATGGACGAAAATGGCTGATTATTACGCGGTACTCGGAGTCGAGCGCACCGCGAGCGAAGACGACATCAAGAAGTCCTACCGCAAGCTTGCGATGCAGTACCACCCCGATCGTAACGCCGGTACGCCGGAGTCTGAAGAGAAGTTCAAGGAGATCAGCGAGGCGTACGACGTGCTGCGCGATCCGCAGAAGCGCTCGGCGTACGACCGCTTCGGCGAGGCCGGCCTGCGGCGCGGCGCGGGCGGATTCCACCACGTGGACCTTTCGGAGGCCCTCAACATCTTCATGCGCGACCTCGGTGGATTCACGGGCTTGGGGGACATCTTTGGCGCTGCTGGCGGCGGCAGGGGACAGTCGGGCCCGCGAGCCGGTGCGGACGTTCGCATCACGGTTCGGCTCACGCTCCAGGAAGTGGCGACAGGGATGGAGAAAAAGGTCACGCTCAAGCTCCTCAAACCTTGCGACAAGTGCGCTGCCACCGGCGCTGAGCCGGGCACCCAGGCCGTGACGTGCGCGACGTGCGGCGGCACGGGCGAGCTGCGTCGCGCGCAGCGCTCGTTCTTCGGCCAGGTAATGAGCATCTCTCCCTGCCACGCGTGCTCGGGCGAGGGCAAGCTCATCAGCTCTCCGTGCAAAAAGTGCCGCGGCGAAGGCCGCATACGTGACGAGGAAGTGATCACCATTCGCGTGCCGGCAGGCGTCGATACGGGCCAGTATATGACGTTGCGCGGCGTCGGCACTGTCGGTCCGCGCGGTGGTCCCCGCGGCGACATACTCGTCGTATTCGAGGTGGAAGACGATCAGCGGTTCGAGCGCGACGGGGAAGATCTGTTCTGCGAAGTCCTGGTCACGTACCCGCAGCTCGTGCTAGGCGGCGACGTCGAGGTGCCGGCGGTCAACGGGACGATGTCGCTACGCATCCCGCCGGGCTCCCACAGCGGGCATCAGTTCAATCTGAGGGGGCGCGGGCTCCCGCGCGTGAATGCATCGGGCGTGGGCGACCTGCACGTGAGGATCCAGCTGTGGACGCCGGACGTCATTTCCGCGGAGGAGGAGGAGCTGATCAAGCGATTGGCAGAGATCCGCACCAAGGCACCAGCGCCCCAGCAGAGAGGATTCTGGAACAAGGTGAAGGAATCACTCGGCGCGTGAGCCTGCTCGCGGTGACGGTGAAGCCGCGAAAAAATCACGAAGCGGTTCTTGCCGCCCTGTTCGATGCGGGCTCGATGGGCGTCCATGAAGACGGCGATACGCTCGTCACCAATCTTCCGGACGACGCTGGCATCGAGCTCCTGCGCCGGCGCGTCGCGGCGGTCGACCCCGGCGCCGAAGTGGATGTGATCCCGGTGACGCCGCCGGATTTTTCGGAGTGGCGGGGAACGGTGACCGCGCACACGGTCGGCGGGATTACCGTCGCTCCCCCGTGGGTGGACGTCGAAGCGGCCGGGCACCTGGTACTGATAGAGCCGGCCATGGCGTTCGGGACGGGAGAGCATGCGACTACGCGTCTCTGCCTTTCCCTGTTGCAGCGCGTGATACGGCCGGGCGACACGGTAGCGGACCTTGGCTCCGGCAGCGGCGTGCTTTCGATCGCCGCCGCCAAGCTTGGCGCGCGAAGTGTTGCCGCGATCGAGATCGACCCGGACGCGACGTCGAATGCGGAGGAAAACGTCGCGCGCAATCACGTTGGAGATCTCGTTCACACATTCGAGGGCGACGCGACGGTTTTGCTGCCGCTCATCGCGCCGGTCCGCGTCGTAATCGCCAACATCCTCTCGTCGGTCATCTCGGCCATGTTGCCGGTGATCGCGGCGTCGTTGTCGAGCGATGGCGAAGCGGTGTTCAGCGGGATCATGCTGGAAGAGCGCGAAGCCATGTTGGATACGCTGCGCTCAGCAGGCTGGCGCGTGACGGCGGAAGAGAGCGAAGGGGAGTGGTGGGGCGCGGTCGCAGTGGTCGCTACTCACTAACCTCTAATGCCTAATACCTGGTTCATGCGTCCCGTTCCCTCTCGCATCGCGCTGTTCTCGCCCGACCCCTTCGACGCAGGCAAAGTGCTCACTCTCGCGGAAGATGCGGCCAACCATCTGCGAGTCGTGCGTGCGTCCCTCGGCGACACGGTCGATCTTCGCGACGGCCGGGGAGCCGTAGGAAGCGGCACGATCGCCCGCATGGCGCGCGGGTCCGTCACGATTGACGTCATGGAGACCGCAATGGCCGAGCCTCTCCCACCGATACATCTCATGGCTCCGATCGGTGACCGGGACCGGATGCTGTGGCTCGCTGAGAAAGCCACCGAGATCGGCGTCACGTCGTGGCGTCCTGTTCTGTGGAAGCGCTCGAAGAGTGTGTCGCCGCGGGGCGAGGGGACGATGTTCATGGGCAAGCTGCGCGCGAGGATGGTCGCGGCCCTGCTGCAATCTCGCGGCGCATGGCTTCCGGAGGTCCACCCCGACGCGCCGCCCGACCGCGCGATTGCTGCCGCTTCTCCTGGAGTGCGGATTCTCCTCGACGCTGCGGGCTCGCCGATCCTGTCTGCCGCGCTCAGTTCGCCCGTGACAATCGCTCTGGGGCCCGAGGGCGGAATCGAAGCAGAGGAAAAGGCTGCATTCGTCGAATCCGGGTTCAGCCTTGTCACGTTGGGGTCAACGACGCTACGATTTGAAACCGCCGGCGTCGCCGCCGCGGCCATCGCGCGGGCCTCGACGTCACATTCCACGGATACGCATGTCTGAGCATTGCCTTTTCTGCCGCATCATCCAGCGCGAAGTCGCCGCGGAGATTGTAGCCGAAAGCGAGAATTGCCTCGCTTTTCTGGACGCATTCCCCGAGGCTCCGTTTCATGTTCTGATAGTGCCGAAAAAGCACGTGTCGTCTCTCAACGACGTCACAGACGCTGAGTGCGTGGGCGCGCTTGCAATGATGGCCGCCCAAGTGGCGCGCGAAGGCGGCGTAGCCGACAGCGGCTACCGCACCGTGATCAACACGAACGGAAACGGCGGCCAAAGCGTCTTCCATCTTCACCTGCACGTCCTCGGCGGCCGCAAGCTCGACTGGCCCCCGGGCTAGCGGCTCGGGCCCGGGCCGGTCACGCTCCGGCCGCTACGCGCGCAAACTACGCGCGCTAAGACGCGGCCTCCGGT
>JACDCY010000040.1 GCA_013817305.1 Gemmatimonadaceae bacterium
GCGAATCACTAATCACTAATCACTGCCCCCCCCTATGCTCATCGGCGTCCCGAAAGAGATCAAGACCAACGAGAATAGAATCGCCCTGGTTCCCGCGGGCGCGGAAGCGCTGGTAGCCGCGGGTCACGACGTGCTGGTCGAAACGAGCGCGGGAGAGGGAAGCGGATTCCCCGACGAGATATACACCGCAGTCGGCGCGCGCATCGCGCCGGATGCAGCGACGGTCTGGGCGAAGGCCGACATGATCATGAAAGTGAAGGAGCCGATCGCGCGCGAGTGGAAGCACATGCGCAAAGGCCAGTGCATCTTCACCTATTTCCATTTTGCCGCCGACGAAAAGCTGACGCGCGCCCACATCGACAGCGGCGCCGTGTGCATCGCGTACGAGACGGTCGAGCTCTCGTCGCGCGAGCTGCCTCTGCTCACGCCGATGTCGGAAGTCGCCGGACGCATGGCGGTGCAGGAAGGAGCGAAGTATCTGGAGAAGCTGTACGGCGGTCGCGGCGTCCTGCTGGGCGGCGTGCCCGGGGTGGCGCCGGCGAAAGTCGTGATCCTCGGCGGAGGCATCGTGGGGATCAATGCCGCGAAGATGGCCGCCGGCATGGGGGCCAAGGTCACGGTCCTCGACCTGTCGCTCGAGCGGCTCCGCTACCTGTCCGACGTCATGCCCGCGAACGTGACGCTGATCTACTCGAACAGGCACAACATCCTGGAGCAGATCTCGACCGCCGACCTCGTGGTGGGCGCGGTGCTGATTCCCGGCGCCATCGCCCCCAAGCTGATCCGCAAAGCCGACCTCAAGCTCATGCAGCCGGGTTCCGTCATCGTGGACGTCGCGATCGACCAGGGCGGGTGCGTCGAGACCATCAAGGCGACGACTCATGAGGACCCGACGTACGTCGTAGACGGGGTGATCCACTACGGCGTGGCCAACATGCCGGGGGGAGTTCCGAGGACGTCCACCCTCGCCCTCACGAATGCCACTTTCCCCTATGCCATGCAGCTGGCGAAGAAGGGATGGAAGAAGGCGCTGCGGGAGAGCGTGCCGTTACAGCGCGGGCTCAACATCGTCGAGGGAGAGGTGACGTACCCCGGGGTCGCGGAAGCCTTCGGGCTGCCGTTGGCGGCGGTTGACAAGTTCCTGGCGTAGCCTGGAGGTACGCCACCCGCGTCACCCGCGTTACTTTATATAACCTCATGAGCCGCAACAGCTAAGGACCAAATGCGCTGGCCATTCATCAAGTCCGGTTCGCTTTTCCCCGCCAACGCGATCGCCGTCGATCTCGGCACGGCCAATACTCTGATTTACGTCAAAGGCCAGGGCATCGTTCTCAACGAGCCTTCGGTCGTAGCGTTGGATCGAGAGACGAAGCAGATCAAGGGCGTCGGTCTCGAGGCGAAGCGCATGCTCGGACGCACGCCCGAAGGAGTCATCGCGGTGCGACCAATGAAGGACGGCGTCATCGCCGACTTCGACGTCACCGAAAAAATGCTGCGCTATTTCCTGACGCTCATCATTCGCGATCACGTCTTCAAAGTGAAGCCGCGGGTGATCGTGTGCGTGCCGTCGGGAATCACCGAAGTCGAGAAGCGCGCCGTGCGCGATTCCGCACTCGGCGCGGGCGCGAAGGAAGTGTTCATGGTCGCCGAGCCGATGGCTGCGGCGATCGGTGTGGGACTGCCGGTGGATACGCCGACGGGCAACATGGTGATCGACATCGGCGGCGGCACGACGGAGATCGCTGTCATCGCGCTCTCCGGCATCGTGAGCGACACGTCGATCCGCACGGGCGGCGACGAGCTCGACATGGCAATCCTGCAGTTCATGCGCAAGAACTACAACCTGCTCATAGGTGAATCGACGGCGGAGCAGGTAAAGATCCAGATCGGATCCGCTGCGCCGGTGGGTGACGAGCGCGAGATGGACGTCAAAGGCCGCGACCTCGTCTCGGGAATTCCGAAGACGGTGCGCGTGACGTCGGCCGAGATTCGCGAAGCTGTGCAGGAGCCCATTCAGCAGATCGTCGACGCGGTGCGCCGCGCGCTCGAGATAACGCCGCCGGAGCTTGCCGCGGACATCGTCGACCGCGGCATCGTGATGACAGGCGGCGGCGCATTGATCAAGGGGCTCGACATCCTGCTGAGCCAGGAGACCAATCTTCCGATTCACGTCGACGAAGACCCGCTGACGTGCGTTGTCCGCGGCACCGGGCGAATCCTGGACGACGAAGACAAGTACTGGTCGGTTCTGGACACCTGAGGTAGCTATGCCGGTATCGCGCCCAATCCGCGGGAGCTCACGGCTCGACCAGATAATCGTCGGGACGTGCGTCCTGCTGTCGCTGCTCGCGCTCGTCATGCCCGGCACCGTCAGGGAGCCGGTAGCGGCGGTCTTCCGGCAGAGGGTCCTCTCGCCGCTGATCATGCTGCAGGAGCGGGCTGAGCTCAGCCGCCGCGCGTTCATGCTGCACGAAGAGCGCATGGAAACGCGCGACAGCGTCACCATGAAGGCGCTGAGCGTCGCCGCGCTGCAATCCGAGAATTCACGGCTACGCGAGATCATCGGGCTGGGGCAGCGGCTCAAGTGGGGGTTCGTTCCCGCGGAGGCGCTGCACGGCCGCGGGGTTCGCGATGCCTATAGCGTGGTGCTCAGCGCCGGGACTAACGCCGGCGTCCGCCGCCTTAGTCCGGTCGTAGCGCCCGAAGGCCTGGTCGGCGCGGTCGAGCGCGCGGACCCGACGATGAGCCAGGCGATTCTCTGGACCCATCCCGATTTCCGCGTGAGCGCGATGTCGCAGGACGGCAGCACCTTTGGAATCGCGCAGGCCCATCTCGGCGCGGGACCGAACCGATTCCTCATGGAGCTACGCGGCGTGTCGTTCCGCACGGAGCTCAAGCCGGGGATGCTGATCGTGAGCGCCGGGCTGGGCGGCACGTATCCCCGCGGCATTCCGATCGGCACCGTCATGTCGGAGCTGAAGACGGCCGAAGCGTGGGCGAGGACTTACATCCTGCGGCCGGCCGTGTCGCCGACCGACGTGAACTCCGTGATGATACTCAAGCCGGAGCGCGTGGCCGAGGGCGTCGAAGGCGTGTGGCAGCAGGGCGGGGCGACGGAAGCGACGCTCCGCGCGATTCTCGCAGCCGGCGACTCGCTCGCGAGAACGGCCGCGCTCCAGGAAGCGGCGGCGAGGCGCGCTGCGATTGCGACGATGCGCACGGATTCGATACGCGCAGCTGGTGGAACGACGCCGGTGACACCGCAGCCTCGGCCCACGCAGCCGCAGCCAGCGCAGCCGCAGCAGCCGCAGCAGCCGCAGCCGCAGCAGCCGCTTCCAGTGCCGCCCGTCGAGCCGCAGCGTGACAGCGTAGTGCGCCTCGGACCGCCGATCGGAGCCAGGCGTGACAGCACTACTCCGCCGCGCCGGGACCGGTAGACCCGTGCGATTCGTACCGCTGCTTCGCGTGCTCGCGGGCTTCGCGCTCCTCGTCGTTCTGCACTACACGCTGCGGCCGCTGCTCGGGTGGCGGGCGCCGATGGACTTTCTGCTCATCGCCCTGCTGCTCATCGCTGTTCGGGTGAGGCCCGGCGTGGCAGCCATCGTGGGATTCGCGATAGGATTCGTTTCCGATTCGCTGACTCCGGCAGCGCTCGGCGCCGGCGCGGTCGCGATGACGCTCGTGGGGTACGGAGCGAGCTGGCTCAAGGCGGTGTTCTTCGCCGACAACATCGCCCTCAACGCCTTCTTCTTCTTTCTCGGAAAATGGGCCTTCGACATTATCTACTTCCTGGCTGAGCGACGACTGGGCGGCATCGAGCTCGTCCAGCAGCTGATACTCTGGTCACCGCTCTCTGCGGCCGTCACCGCGCTCGCGGGAGTCGTGCTGCTCGTCGTGATGCGTCCCCTGCTCGAGCAAACGTCCTCATGAGCTTTCATCCGAACGACATCGCGCGCCGCGCCCGGCTGGGCACCATCCTCATAGTGATGCTGATGGCTTTTCTGGTCAGCGGCTTCTTCAACACGCAGGTGCTGCAGCACGAGCGCTACGCCGTGCAGTCGGAGGAGAACCGGCTCCGCGAGGTGCCGCTACCCGCGCCGCGCGGGATCATCTACGACCGCAAGAACAACGTCATCGCGGAGAACCTCCCCGCGTACACGGTATCGCTGCTGAGCACCACCGAGAAGGCGCTGGTTGCCGAGCTCACGAGACTCAGCACGGTGATCCAGCTGACGCCCAACGACGTGAAGGGAGCGCTCAAGCGCTTCCGGCGCGAGCCGAATCGTCCGACGGTGATCTTCCCCGACGCCGCAATCGACGTCGTCGCAGTGCTGGAGGAGCACCGCATCGATTTCCCCAGCTTGATCATCCAGTCCGTTCCGAAGCGGTATTACCCGGACGGAGCGGTCGTGTCCGCATTCGTCGGATACACCAGCGAGATAAGCGAGAGCGAGATGAACAGCGAGCGCTTCCGCAACTACAAGCTCGGCCAGCAGGTCGGCAAGGGAGGGCTCGAGCGGCAGTACGAGGAGTCCCTGCACGGCGCGGAGGGGATGCGCTTCGTCGAAGTCGACGCTCGCGGTAGAGTTGTCAACGAGGCCGGTGTCGCGCGCCCCGACCAGGTTCCTAGGCCCGGGCCGCCGCTCCCGACGAACATCGACATGGACCTGCAGCGGTTCGTGTCCCAGGTATTCGCGGACACCCTCATGGGCGGAGTGATCGCGCTCGATCCGAAAACCGGCGGCGTGCTCGCGATCCACAGCGGTCCGGGTTACGACCCGAACCGGTTTACCGGCGGAATCCCGCAGGACTACTGGAAAGAGCTGAACACCGACCCCAAGAAGCCGCTGTACAACAAGGCGACGCAGGGCACCTATCCTCCGGGCTCCACGTGGAAGCTCGTGGACGCGGTGATCGCCCTCGAGAACGGCATCGCGAACTTCGACACGAGGATGCCTCAGGCGTGCGGCGGAGGATTCGCCTACGGCAACGCGTACTTCAGGTGCTGGGAGCGGCGTGGGCACGGATCGCAGAACCTGAGCGGCGCGATCGAGAAATCGTGCAACGTTTATTTCTACCAGCTCGGACTGCGAATGGGCCTGTCGCGGATGCTCGCAGGGGGAATCAAGCTCGGAATGAACACGCGGTCGGGACTCGATTTGCCGAACGAGAAGGCGCCGCGCTTTCCTTACGGCCTCGACTACTTCAACAAGAAGTGGGGGCCGCGTGGCTGGACGCCCGGCTCGACGGTGATCAATCTGTCGATCGGCCAAGGCGAGAACTCACAGACGCTGGCGAGCATGGCGAGGTTCTATGCCGCCATGGCTTCGGACGGGTTCGCGGCGGCGCCGAGCATCGCGCGCGTCACGCCCAAGCGTGAGCGCGTGTTCACGCTGTCTGCCGAGCAGATCCAGGGGCTGCGGTCGGCGATGGGCCGGGTCGTGTCACCCACCGGCACGGCCGGCGGTTCAGCCGTGCCCGGGCTGTTCCTTGGCGGCAAGACGGGGACAGCTCAGAGCGGAGCCAACAAACCCGACCACGCGTGGTTTGTCGGAATGGCTCCGGTCCATGATCCCAAGGTCGTGGTCGCAGTCATGATCGAGTTCGGCGGTCACGGATGGCAGGCAGCGCGCGTCGCCTCGCGTGTGGCCGCCAAGTACCTCAACATCCCGCATCCGGCCGATAGGGCCCCCACTACGGGACCGGCGATCGGGGATGCGAGCGACAACGTCCCAGGCCGTCCCGTGCCCGTGCCCCCGCCTGCTCCGACGCCGCTAGCGGGAACAGCCGCTACCAACTGATGGCTCGGCGGATTGTAGCGGATTATCCGCTCCTCCTCACAGCGCTCGCACTATCGCTACTGGGGAGCGCGATGGTGTACTCGGCTGGACGCACCGATGTGCCTACGTACGTCGGCGGCCTGTACAAGCCGCAGATTGTCTGGCTGATACTTGGCTTGGCTACGGCGTATGGCGTGACGCGCTCGTCGGTTCGATTGATCCAGTGGCTGACCGTCCCGGCGTACGCGCTCAGCCTGATTTTGCTCGGGCTGACACTTGTGATCGGGACCGGCGCCGGAACCGCGGCCGGAACCAAGAGCTGGCTCGCGATCGGCGGCGTTCGCATCGGTCAGCCGTCGGAGCTCGCCAAGGTGACGGTGGTGCTCATGCTCGCGCAGGTGCTGGCAGCGCGGCGCGACTCACCCACGTCGCTGCTCGATCTGTGGAAGCCGGCCATCATCGTGGGCGTGCCGTGGCTGATGATCATGGCGCAACCCGACCTCGGCAGCGGCATCGCGTTCATCGGAATTTTCTTCGCCATGCTGTACTGGTCGGGCGTCGCATGGCCGCTGCTGCTGCTGCTCGCGAGCCCCGCGATCAGTCTCGTTCTCTCTTTCAGCACCGGTCTGTGGGGCGCATGGTTCCTCGTGCTGCTAGCGCTCGTCCTCTACTACCGGCCGTTCCTGGTAGAGGGAATCGTGCTGATGCTGATGAATGTCGCGACCGGGGTCGTCGCCCCAGTGCTCTGGGAAAAGCTCAAGCCGTACCAGCAGAACCGGTTGAAGGTGTTCCTCGACCCTTCGTTCGATCCCAAGGCGTCCGGCTATCAGGTTATCCAATCGAAGATCTCGATCGGCTCCGGGGGTCTTTTCGGCAAGGGGTTTACCGAAGGTACGCAGAAGCGGCTCGCCTTTCTGCCTGCACAGCACACCGACTTCATCTTCGCGGTTCTGGGCGAGGAGCTGGGGTTCATCGGGGTGATGTTTACGCTGAGTCTGCTCACTTTCCTGCTGCTGCGCTGCACCAAGATCGCGGAGCGCGCCAACGACGCGTTCGGCGGGCTCCTCGCGTTCGGCCTCATGGCTAGCTGGCTCGTGCACGTTCTCGTGAACGTAGGCATGACGCTCAACCTGATGCCCATCACGGGTATCCCGTTGCCGTTCTTCAGCTACGGCGGGTCGTTCATGCTGGCCACCTGGCTGGCTGTTGGGATCCTGCTGCGTGTCTCGGGTGAAGGGCGCGGCAGGTCGGGGGCGAGGGTAAACTAGAAGCGGTGATCAGTGGTCAGTGATCAGATCGTGATGCCATTTTTGTATTTGTCCGATGACCCCTGATTCTGATCCCTGATCACTGTTAACAATCTGACATGGCGTTTAACATCATATCTCAGTTTATCTTACGCCAGTGCTATTAAAGCATTACTTTAGCCGATAATGGCCTGGTTCCGGAAGGAGAAAAAGGCCCGCCGACCCAAGCGCGAGCGGCTGGAAATCCCGCCCGACACCTGGGAAAAGTGCGAGGCGTGCGGGCACACGGATCTGCGTGAAAAGTTCGAGCGCAATCTCAACGTCTGCCCGTCCTGCGACTTTCATCGACGGATCAGGGCGAGCGATTACATCTCGATCCTGTTGGACGATGACACGGCCGAGGAGACCGAAGTCGACATCAAGTCCACCGATCCTTTGGGTTTCCCGGAGTATCCGGCGCGCCTGGCCAAAGCCACGGCGAAGGCCGGCGAAGGGGACGCGATTCTCACGGCCACCGGCCAGCTCGGCGGAATGCCCATCGGCGTCGGCGCAATGGACTTTGCGTTCATGGGCGGGTCGATGGGCTCCGTGGTGGGGGAGAAGATCGCCCGTTTGGGCCAGAAATCCCTGGAGCGGAAGTTTCCGCTCGTGCTGGTGTCCGCCTCGGGTGGCGCGCGCATGCAGGAAGGCGTGCTCTCGCTGATGCAGATGGCCAAGGCCGCGGCAATTCTTTCACAGCTGGCGGAGCGGCGGATTCCCTACGTGTCGATTCTCACGAATCCGACCACCGGCGGCGTGAGCGCGAGCTACGCCATGTTGGGAGACGCAATTCTCGCGGAGCCCGGCGCGGTTATCGGGTTCGCCGGGCCGCGCGTGATCAAGCAGACGATCGGCCAGGACCTTCCTGAAGGGTTTCAGACCGCCGAGTTCCTGCTTGAGCACGGGATGGTCGATCAGGTCGTGCATCGCCGCGATCTGAAGCAGACCGTCGGGGCACTTCTCAGGCACATGAGCGGCAAGCCCGCTGCGAGCGGATGGACTGAGAGCTGAGCGTCGCCCCAGGGGGTTACCAGGCCGCGCTCGATTATCTGTTCGCGCGGACTACGGGCGATACAAAACTCGGACTGGAGCGCACGCGCGAGCTGCTGCTGCTTGTCGGCGACCCCCACCTCCGGCTCAACTGCTTTCACGTTGCCGGCACGAACGGCAAGGGGAGCGTCGTCGCCACGCTCGAAGCGCTGCTGCGGTCCCGTGGTTACCGCGTCGCTTCGTACACGTCGCCCCACCTGGTGGACTTCCGCGAGCGGATTCGTGTCGATCGCGAAATGATCCCGGAGCACGAGGTCGTGGAGTTCATCGAGCGCTGGACGCCGGATGCAGAGCGGATCGGCGCGACGTTCTTTGAGGTAACCACCGCCCTCGCCTTCGGCTGGTTCGCCCGGCAGAAGGTCGACGTCGCTGTCGTCGAGACCGGTCTCGGCGGGCGCCTGGACGCCACGAACGTGGTCACGCCGGTGGTGGCGGCCGTGACGTCGATCGCCCTGGATCACACGGACATGCTGGGCGAAACGATCGTGCAGATAGCGATGGAGAAGGCCGGGATCTTCAAGCGTGCATTGCCCGCGGTCGTCGGTGAGCGGAAGCCGAGCGTCGCGCGCGAGCTTTCGAATCTTGCCAAAGCCATGGGCGCAACGCCGGTCGTGGAAGTGGCCAGGGAGTATTTCATCAGCGATGTGACCGTCGGCGCCGGCGGAACCGATTTCGCCGTCGACCTCGACGGACGCGTCTCCCATGTGCGGACACCGCTGATCGGCGATTACCAGGCGTGGAACACGGCGACGGCCATCGCCATGACCCACGCGGCCGGGAGTGCGTACGCGGTCCCGCTGGATGGGTGCACGCACGCGTTGCGCGACGTCACGGTTCCGGGGCGCTTCGACAAGCGGGACCGGTTCATATTCGACGTGGCACATAATCCGGCGGGCACGGCAGCGCTCGTCCGGACGCTCGCCCAAACAGGCGTACAGCGCCCGTTGATCGTGCTACTCGGCGTGCTTGCCGACAAGGATTGGCGCGGAATGATCGACCAGCTTGGCCCGGTCAGCGACGAGCTCATTCTCACCACACCCGCGACGGCGCCTGCCGGCCGGCGGTGGGATCCGGCGGCCGCCGCCGCGTACGCGAGCGACCGTGGCTTTCGCGCCACGGCAGTCGCTGATTTGAGCCAAGCCGTCGTCGCTGTTGGCGAGCGTGAGGGGACGGTGCTCGTCACCGGCTCGTTCCACACGGTCGGCGATGCCATGACGTGCTTGCAGCTATCTCCAATGGCCGCGTAGCTTTCGCCAATGTCACGAGCCGCGCTGCCAGGATTTCGGGATTTCTACCCGCAGGAGTTCGCCGAGCGCGCGTATGTGATGGATGCGTGGCGCGAGGTCACGCGCCGGTATGGCTTCGTCGAGTACGACGGCCCGCCGCTGGAGCCGTTGGAGCTGTACACGGCGAAGAGCGGCGAAGAGATCGTGGGGCAGCTGTACGTCTTCGAGGACAAGGGCGGCAGGAAGGTGGCGCTCCGGCCGGAAATGACTCCGACGTTCGCGCGCATGGTCGGCGCCAAGCTGAACGCGCTCCGCAAGCCTGTGCGCTGGTTCTCGACGCCGCAGCTGTTCAGGTACGAGAGACAGCAGAAGGGAAGGCTGCGCGAGCACTTCCAGCTCAACGTCGACATCGTCGGCGAGGCGGACGTGGCCGCCGACGCGGAGCTTCTGGCATGTGCCATCGACGTGATGCGCGAGGTCGGACTCACCTCGAAGGATGTCCGGGCGCGCGTCTCGGATCGCCGACTCATCGGCGCTCTGCTCTCGCATTTCGAGATCGCGGACAAAGACCAGCCGCTCGTGTACGCAGTGCTCGATAAGCTGGACCGCGAGCCGCGGGACGTACTCGAGAAAAGGTTGACCGACGCCGGCATTGCGTTTCACACCGTGGGGTCGCTGTTCGAGGCGGTTGCGTCCCGGGATCTCGACGAGCTCCGGAGCCGGCTCGGCGGGATGCGCGCGCTGGATGGCCACTTCGAGACACTGGGCAGGTACTTCGAGCTGCTCGAAGCGCTCGGCGTGCGCGACTGGGTGCAGCTCGATCTATCCGTTGTGCGCGGGCTCGCGTACTACACGGGAATAGTGTTTGAGCTGTTCGACAACGAGGGGGAATTTCGCGCGATCTGCGGCGGCGGCAGGTACGACGATCTGCTCGCGACGTTAGGCGGTACCGCGGCGCCGGCCCTGGGGTTCGGCATGGGGGACGTAGTGCTCGGTGAGCTACTCCGGTCCCGCAAGCTGATGCCCGCTCTCGAGCCCGCCGTGGATTTCTGGGTCGCTTGCGACGACGACGCGCTGCTGCCGGACGTGATGTCGGTCGCGGCGAAGCTCCGCGGGAGCGGACGGAGCGTCGAGTATTCGCTCAAGGGGCAGCAGCTTTCGCGGCAGATGAAGGCCGCGGCAAGCGCGGGGGCGGGCCAGGTGGTTATTCTCCTGCGCGACCAGTGGAGCGGCGGTTCCGGCACGGTGACCGTGAAAACGCTTGCCGACGGCACCGAGCGCGTCGTGCGCAGCGACGTGCTCCTCAACTTCCCGATGCAAGACAATGGCTGATGACAAGAAGCTGACTCCGCGCGCGGAGGATTTCAGCGCGTGGTACAACGAGCTGGTGCTGAAGGCCGAGCTGGCGGACTACGCGCCGGTGCGCGGATGCATGGTGATCAGGCCGGCGGGTTACGGCATCTGGGAGCGCATGCAGCGCCAGCTCGACGACATGTTCAAGTCCACGGGTCACGTGAACGCGTATTTCCCGCTGTTCATCCCCGAGAGCTTTCTGAAGAAGGAAGCGCAGCACGTTGAAGGGTTCGCACCCGAGGTGGCCGTAGTCACGCATGGCGGCGGGAAGAAGCTGGAGGAGCCGCTGATCGTGCGGCCTACCTCGGAGACGATCATCTACGCGATGTTCGCCAAGTGGATCCAGAGCTACCGCGACCTCCCGCTCCTGATGAACCAGTGGGCGAACGTCGTTCGCTGGGAGATGCGCACCCGGCTGTTCCTCCGCACGCTGGAGTTTCTCTGGCAGGAAGGGCACACCGCGCACGCCACCCACGACGAGGCCGAGGAAGAGGCGAGGAAGATGCTGGGCGTGTACCGCGACTTCATGGAGACCTACATGGCCATGCCGGTCGTGACCGGCGTGAAGTCGGACGCCGAGAAGTTCGCGGGCGCGCTGCGCACGTTTTCGTGCGAGGCGATGATGCAGGACAATCGCGCGCTGCAGGCTGGCACCTCGCACAATCTCGGGCAGAACTTCGCCAAGGCTTTCGACGTCACCTTCCAGAGCGAGACCGGCACGATCGAGCACGTCTGGAATACCAGTTGGGGCGTGTCGACGCGGCTCGTCGGCGGTCTGGTGATGACGCACGGGGACGATATCGGGTTGCGCACTCCGCCCCTGCTGGCGCCGATCGAGATCGTGATCGTGCCGATCTGGAAGTCCGAAGAGGACCGCGGCCGTGTGTTCGAGGCCGCCGCGAAGCTCAAGGCCGAGCTGGTGGAATGGGAGCGGCGGGATCCGCACAGGTTACGCGTGCACCTCGACGATCGGGAAGGGATGTCGCCCGGCGCCAAGTACTACGAGTGGGAGTTGCGCGGGGTGCCTCTGCGGATCGAGCTCGGTCCGCGCGACCTCGACAAGAACCAGGCGGTTCTGGCTCGTCGGGACGACAGGGCGAAGAAGCCCGTGTCGCTCGACACCATAGGAAAAGAGGCAGCGGAGTTGCTGGTGGAGATCCAGGATGCGATGCTCTCGGTTGCCCGCGAGCGGCGCGAGAAGAACAGCCATCGCGGCCGGATCACCTACGACGAGTTCCGCAGCATCATGGAAGGTCCGGGCGGCTTCGTTTACGCGGGATGGTGCGGCTCCGGCGCCTGTGAAGCAAAGGTGAAGGAAGACACCAAGGCCACGATTCGCGTCCTGCCGGACGAAGAGTTCTGCTCATCGGAGCCTCCGGCCACGTGCCTCGCGTGCGGTGCGGCATCGCAGTCCGAGGCGCTTTGGGCGAGGGCATACTGACCGCCGGCTTCCATCGCGTAGCTGGTACGCTGCATTGCGATGGCGTGCCGCTCGACGCGCTCGCCGCTCAAGTGGGTACGCCGTCGTACGTCTACAGCGCGCCGTGCATTCGTGAGCAGTACACGCTGCTCGCCCAGGCCTTCGCCGGCACGCCGCACCGGCTGCACTACAGCGTCAAGGCCAATTCGAATCTGGCGATCCTCGCTCTATTGCAGCAGATGGGCGCCGGCGTGGACATCGTGTCGGGCGGGGAGCTGTTTCGCGCGCTGCGCGCGGGCTACACCGGCAGCGGCATCGTCTTCAGCGGGGTGGGAAAGACCGAGGTCGAGATTGAAGAGGCTCTCGCGGCGGACGTGCTGCTCATCAACATCGAGTCGGAGGAAGAGCTCAGGCTCGTGAACGACGTCGCCGGACGAATGCAGCGCCGCGCACGGATCGCGTTGCGGGTGAATCCCGAAGTCACCGTCGACACCCCCCATCCGTACACGCGCACAGGGGAGAAGGGGATGAAGTTCGGGATTCCCCACGACGAGGCGGTGCGTGTCGCATCCGTCGCGCTTGGGTTGAAGAATCTCGCGCTGGCCGGGCTGGACATGCACGTCGGATCGCAGATCTCGCTGTTCGGCCCGTACGAGATGGGACTGCAGCGTCTGCTCGCCCTTCTCGAGCAGATGCGCGCGGCCGGCGCGACCGAAATCCGGTACGTAGACATCGGGGGCGGGCTCGCCGTCACCTATGACACCGAGCGGCCGATCGACGTGGCGCAGCTCGGAAGCAAGGTGAGCGCGATGCTGTCCGGAAGCGGACTCCAGCTCATCGTCGAGCCCGGTCGATTCATCGTCGGGAACGCGGGCGTGCTACTCACCAGGGTTCTCTACAGGAAGCGCAGCGGCGGCAAGGAGTACGTGATCACGGATGCGGGGATGAACGACCTGCTCCGTCCGTCGCATTACAACGCCTACCACAGGATCGAGCCGGTGAAGGCGGTCGAAGGACGCATCGTGGCCGATGTCGTAGGTCCCGTGTGCGAAAGCGGTGATTTCTTCGCGCTCAACCGCGAAATCGGCGATGTTTCGGCGGGCGACATTCTCGCGGTCCACTCGGCCGGCGCTTACGGCTTTGTGATGGCATCGCAGTACAACTCGCGGCCCAAAGCCGCGGAGGTGATGGTGGACGGAGAGCGATACGGCGTAGTAACTGACCGAGAGGGATACGATGACCTCGTGAAGGGTGAGCGCGTCGAGCCGCGCTGGACCTCGCTGTGAGGGTCGGCGTTCTTGCGGACAGCCACGACCGGCTCCCGGCCATCGAGCAGCTCGTGGAGAAGCTGGTGGCCTCCGGCGTCAGCCTCGTCATGCACGCGGGCGACTACTGCTCGCCGTTCGCGCTCACTCCGTTCCGGCAGGCGAACATGGCGGTGCTGGGCGTCTTCGGCCGCAACGACGGCGATCGCGAAGGGCTCAAGGCATTCGCCGATCAATCCATGGGCACCGAGCTGTACGAGTCCCCGCACAGCTTCGAGGTGGGTGGGCACCGGATCATGCTCGTGCACGAGCTGGGGGAGATAAACCGCCGCTCCATCGACTCGCACGAGTTCGTCCTGTACGGCGCCACGCACAGGCAGGACACGCGGGTGGCAGGAGAGACGCTGCTTCTGAACCCCGGTGAAGCGTGCGGCTGGCTGCACGGGGAATGTACGGGCGCTGTGCTCGATCTCGAGACGAGGGAGGTGGAGATCATCACGGTGAAGGGCGGCTAGAGGCTGGCCGGATAATCAGATGACGGGCATGAGGAAGGTGTTGCTCACTGCCGTCGCCGTTGCAGTTCTCGCCTTGTTTGCGTACGCACGGCACGATGTTGCCAGCGTTCCCGCCGAGCCAGCATCTGTTGCGAACGGGAACGACTCGGTGCTTACGAATGCGTTCGACAAGCAGATCAGCAATATTCAGGTCGAAGGCCAGGGAACCGTCGTGAGAATCCTGCCTGATGACAACAGCGGCGGCCGCCACCAGCGATTCATTGTTCGCCTGAGAGCGGGGCAGACGATACTGGTTGCGCACAACATCGATCTCGCCGCGCGAGTGTCGTCCTTACAAGAGGGCGACAATGTCACATTCGCCGGAGAGTACGAGTGGAGCCCCAAAGGGGGCGTTGTCCATTGGACGCACCGGGATCCCGCCGGGCGACATAAAGCCGGATGGATAAGGCACAATGGGCAATCTTTCCAGTAAAAACTCCCGGAGCCCCGACGGGCACCGTGGCCGAGTTTGGTCAGCTCTTTCGCTTTGCGCTCGCTGCCGACCCGGAATCCGCGACATCACCATCGATGGGGTGATCATGACGCGCGACATCCCGCGCGAGGCGGGTCTTTTCGCTGTTTTTCTCCGCGTCGTCGTGCTGCTGGCGGCCTTCGAACAGGCGGTCCTTGCCCACGTCGTCGTGCTTGCGAATCTTATCTGGGTCGTGCTGGCCACCGGACGAATGCTGCGTGTCGGCCGTCCCGCCCCCGTCATTCGCGGCTTCCGCTGACTGGTCGAGCTTCTTGTCGCTTGCGTCGTGCTTGTACCCGCTTCGCTCTTCTGACATCGCCCACTCTCCTTTGGTTGGTGGATAAGTAAGGCAACACCCATGCCCGCGAGCCTCTAGCTTCCGTATCATCTTCGCACAGGATATCGATTGAAGGCGTATCGCCCCATCATGGAACGCGTCGTGTGACTTCCCGCATTCTCATCCTCGATTTCGGCGCGCAGTACACGCAGCTGATCGCGCGCAGGGTTCGAGAGGCGCGCGTGTACTCCGAGATCCACCCGCCGAGTCGCGACCTTCAGTGGATTCGTGACTGGAAGCCCGACGGAATCATTCTGAGCGGCGGGCCCAGCTCCGTGCACGGCACGGAAGCGCCCCTGATCGATAGGGCGGTCCTCGATATTGCGCCCGTGCTCGGCATCTGCTACGGCATGCAGCTCATCGCGCACATATCAGGCGGCGAAGTGAAGCGAGGCGGCAGGCGCGAGTACGGCCGCGCGGAGATGACCGTGACTGACCCGGATACGCTGTTCGGGGGATTCGATGCGGGTGAACCTGTGACTGTGTGGATGAGTCACGGCGACCACGTCGAGCAGGCGCCGCCCGACTTCAGCGTGATCGCGACGAGCCGGTCCAATCCGGTCACCGCGTTCAGGCACCGATCCAAGCCCATCTTCGGCGTGCAGTTCCACCCGGAGGTCGCGCACACTCCGCGCGGCACGGAGATCATCTCGAACTTCCTGTTCGGCGCTTGCAAGGCGGAGCCGACCTGGACGGCTGGTGCGTTCATCGGGAACGAAGTCGAGAAGATCAAGGCGCAGGCGGGATCCGCCCGGGTCATCTGCGGGTTGTCGGGCGGCGTGGACTCCTCCGTCGCTGCCGCCCTGGTGCATCGCGCGATCGAGGATCAGCTCACCTGCATCTACGTCGATACCGGGCTCATGCGCATGCACGAGACCGAGCAGGTCGAACGGACGTTCAGGCAGCACCTCGGCATCGAGCTCATTGTCATCGACGCCGAGCAAAGATTTCTGGACGCGCTCGAAGGGATCTCGGAGCCGGAGGAAAAGCGTCGGCGCATCGGGCACACCTTCATCGACGTGTTTGAGGATGCAGCGGCATCGATTGGGGATGCCCAGTTCCTGGTGCAGGGGACGCTGTATCCGGATGTCATCGAGTCGGTGTCGGCGACCGGGGGACCATCTGCCACTATCAAAACGCACCACAACGTGGGCGGGCTCAAGCCCGGCATGAAGTTCAAGCTGATCGAGCCACTGCGCGAGCTGTTCAAGGACGAGGTGCGAAACGTCGGTCGCGAGTTGGGTCTCCCCGAAGAGATGGTCGGCAGGCACCCGTTTCCTGGACCGGGGCTCGCGATTCGAATTTTGAGCGATGTGGATCGCGGCAAGCTCGATACGCTCCGCGCGGCCGACGCGATCTACCTGGAAGAGATCCGGTCCGCTGGACTGTACGACGAGATATGGCAGGCGTTCGCGGTTCTGCTCCCGGTGCGAAGCGTCGGGGTGATGGGCGACGAGCGGACATACGACAACGTCGTCGGACTGCGGGCGGTGACCAGCACGGACGGGATGACGGCGGACTGGTTCCCGTTTCCGCCAGAGGTGCTCGGCCGGATCTCCAGCCGCATTATTAATGAAGTGGCAGGGGTGAATCGGGTGGTGTACGACGTCAGCTCCAAGCCGCCGGCAACGATTGAGTGGGAGTAGAACTTCAAACAAAAACAACAGCGATGGGGAAGTGGTCGTTGGTTTTGGTGATGGTGAACAACGGGTTAACGGTAGACGGTCTTAGGTGGGCGGTTAAGGCGGAACTACGACCGACAACCAGTGACCAGTGACCAGTGACCAGTGACCAGTGACCAGTGACCAGTGACCCGTCGTTGACCAAAACCAACACTTAAGACCAGTTACCCATCCCTGCGGTTTGCAGTGACCGAGAACCAAAAACCTTTAAACCTTCTGCAGACTACCGGCATCTCTCATGTAGACTGATGCCAACCCCGGCGGCTCGATATGACAGCTCGGTGCACCTGACAGCGGACGGCGAAGCCGACACGCCCGACCTCGTCGAGCTAGCTCGTGGCGGTGACGACCGGGCGTTCGAACAGTTATACAAAGCCCATTCACCCAGGCTGTTCGCGCTGTGCATGCGTCTGGCCGGAGGCGACAGAGTCGCAGCGACGACGCTGCTCCAGGACGCCTTCATCGCTGCCTGGCGCGGCCTCCCGCACTTCCGCGGGGATGCGCCTTTCACGTCATGGCTTCACCGGCTGGCGGTCAACGCGATGCTGCAGAACGCGCGGGCCGACAAGCGACGCAGCGCTCGCGTCCTGTTCATGGACGACGCGGCGATCCCGGCGTCGGAAAGCAGGCAGGAGAGGCCGGACATCGGCATGGACCTGGAGACCGCGATCGCGCGACTGCCACTCGGCGCGCGGACGGCTTTCGTCCTGCACCACATCGAAGGATACCAGCACAACGAGATCGCGGATCAGCTCGGTATCGCGGTTGGAACTGTAAAGGCGCAGGTGCACCGCGCCCGGGGACTTCTCATGGCGAGCTTGAGCAGATGACTGACGACTTCACGGACGAGACGAGATCGCGCGAGCTGGACGAATTGACCGCGGCGCTGCCGCGCGAGATGACGCCTCCGGCCGAAGCGTGGGACGTGATCGGCTCGCAGATCCAGCGCGACGGCCAGCGCGGACAGGCGCGCACCGCGCGTACCGCGCGCGCTGCGGCGGTGTGGCAGCATCCGGCATTCCTCGCGGCGGCGTCACTCCTTCTCGTCGCCGGCTCCTCTGCTGCGACATACACGGTCCTGAGGGAACGATCTCAACCGACGCCTCCGCGGACTGCGTCCGCTGAGCCGGTCTCGACCGCGGTCAGCACGGTATCCAACCTGAGCGAGTTCACAGGAAAGGAGAACGAGTACCTGCGACGGGTAAGCGGACTCATCACAATCATGGAGAGCGGTGACGCCGAGCTCGCCCCGGAAACGATCGCCAAGGTCAAGGAAAGCCTCGCCGTCATCGACGGCGCGATTCTCGAAGCCCGCGGCGCGCTTGCCCGGGATCCCGCGAACCGGCAGCTGATCGAGATGTTGGAAGCGACCTACGAGAAGAAGCTCGATCTCCTTCAGCGAACGACCGCAATGGCGCGAAGCTAACATGGGCCGTCGCGCGCTACTCCCGCTGTTGCTCCTGGCATTGCCGCAGATTGCGGCCGCCCAGGCGAAGGTCAGCCGCAGCCTTCAGTTGAATGCCGACGGTGGCGTGCGGATCCACGCGCTTGTCGGCACTGTGACCGTGCGCGGGTGGGATCGCGACTCCGTCAGCGTCCGCGGGACTCTCGGTGCCGGCAACCGGCTGCATGCCGGCGGTAGCGGCATCGGCGTCAAGATGTTCGTAGAGGCGGAGAACGAGCGACGGCCTGCGCCGAGCACGCTCGAGATAATGGTGCCCATGCGAGCCAAGGTCTGGATCAAGACCGCGACGGCGGACGTCGCGGTCTCCGGGGTGAGCGGCAGCCTCGACGTCTACGTCATCAGCGGCACGATCGACATCTCCGGCAATCCCGCGGACGTTAACGCGGAAGCCATCGACGGTAACATCCTCGTTCGCGGCTCACCCGGTCTCGTGCGAGCCAGGAGCGCGAGCGGGACCGTGTCGCTTCGCGGGGCAAGTCGCGACGCGACTCTCTCGACGGTCAGCGGGCGCATCACGATCGACGGAAGCTCGACGCCTCGGGGCGTGTTCGAGCGGGCCCGGTTCGAATCCGTGACCGGCGACATCAGCTTTCAGGGCGGCATCGAGCGTGGAGCAGATCTGCGGTTCGACACGCACAGCGGGATGGTGGACATCGTTCTTCCCGCGCGCGGCGCGGATCTCGAGGTGACGACCATCTCGGGCACGATCCGCAACGAGGCCAGCTCCGCGAGACCGCTGGTCGGACGCTACGGCAGAGGCGCCGAGCTTACGACGTCAGTCGGTGACGGCGGCGCCGGCGTGCAGGTGAGGACGTTCAGAGGCGCGATCACCATTCGCCGCGCGAAGTAGCGTTCCAACCGAGCCGCTGCGAGCGGCATCCTAGGAGAGAAGAGGAAGGACTACGCTCGATCACTCTCGCAGGAGCCGAACATGCTCGTCTCACCATTGAAGCGCGCGCTCGCAGTTGTCGTCGTATCACTGATCGCCGCCGGAGTCGCCATAGCCGGCCCGCCATGGATCGCGATCGAGTCGCCGGTGAACCCGCACGATCCCGCCACGCGGGACGCGTTCATGACCGTGCGCACGTACCATCACGGCGAACTGCTTGCGTTCGACCTCAGCGGAACGGCCGAAGGGCTCGTCAACGGCCAGCGCCGCTCGACCAGGCTCGACATCCGTCGCCTCGCCCAGCCGGGTACTTACGCTGTGCGCTGGCAGAAGCCCGCACAGGGGAGTTGGGTGCTGGTAGTATCGAGCATGCGCGACGGGCAGCATATGGCGACGGCGGTCGTGACGGTCGACAACTCAGGGCGCGTGGCGCGGGTCAGCGTGCCGTCTCGGCCGATCGAGGGAGGGCGGTGGCAGGTTCCGCGGGCGGTTGCGGCGGCGGAGGTTAATGCGATCCTCCGGGGTCAGACATTGTAGCGACAGCGGCATCGCTAACTGCAGCGATGGGTAACTGGTCGTTAGCTGTAGGTGATGGTCAACGACGGGTAAACGGTAAACGGTTAAAGGTCGTGGGCGTGGGGTTGAACCGAAAACCAACGACTGTAAACCAGTAACCAGTAACCAGTCCGTTGACCATCACCTACAACCCACGACCAGTTACCCAATGCTGCTGTTGCCGTTGCCCTCAGCCTATACGTGCTTCTCTTCAAGCAGCGCCATGAACTCAGCCGGTTGCGTGATTCCAAGCAGCCGGTCGGGCACGTCGGCCTCCTTGCTGAACTGCGCGATCTT
>JACDCY010000005.1 GCA_013817305.1 Gemmatimonadaceae bacterium
CGTCTTGGCGGATCCTATGTCGAGACCGGCGACTATGCGCTCGAGATTCATTGGAGTCTGGCGATTACCTGATCACGATAGCGAAGGTCGAGCTCGGCGATCGGAAGTCCACGCCGTGCGAGGTCCAGTTCTACGGGAAAGATATCGGTCAATCCACTTGCGGACACCCCTAGCGGAGCGCGCACCCTGAACCCCTCGAGTGCGAGGACCAGGTCACCCACTCTGTCCCGCGATGCCTCGCTGATCCGCGCAAACAGGGCGGGCTGCTCCTGCCGGACGCGCTCGAGCGTGGCAAGGAGTCGGGGATCGGCGGTGAAAACCACCGGCAGCGCGAGCCCCGCGCGGGCGGGGTCGATCGGCAGGGCGCGGCCGCTTCCCGCGAACGGCTGAAGCCCCCGCGGGCCGGAGAGTAGAGCGACCGGAAGATTCTCCGTTACAGTGACGACGAGCGTGCCAGGTAGGCGCCGCGACATCTCTACATCGCGTATCTGCGGGTGACCGAGCACGCGCCGGCGAAGGATGGAGAGATCCTGCCAGACCGATTGCAGCGTATCCACGCGGAGGCGCGCGACCACCTCGTCCTCGGCGAGGTACCGGAGCCCGCGCACGTCCACGGCGCGAACGCTGAAAAATGACAGTTCCGATATCAGCCCGCTCGTCGCTCTGGCCGCAACCATGATGAAGACGATCAGAAGGACGAATCCGATGATCTTCCACCCCGGCCGCTTGATTCGCTCGCGGAGGGTCACTGACCCGCGCCGAGCAGCGCGAGCAGCTCCCGCGCCGTGAGCGTGACGTCGCCGGCGCCGACCGTGATCACCACGTCGCCCGGTCGCGCGGCGGCGGCGAGGGCGCCGGCCATCGCCGGCCGCGCACCTTCCCATGCCGGGGGCCTGCCCTTGCTCCGCAGCGGGCCGGAGATGATGGCGGACGTGATTCCCGGAATCGACTGTTCGCGCGACGGGTATATGTCGGCGAGAAACAGCTCGTCGGCGCTGGACAGCGCGTCGGCGAACTCCCCGGCGAAGTCCCGCGTCCTGGAGAAGAGGTGCGGCTGAAAGGCGACTACCAGCCTCGACTCCGGGAACGATGCCCGCGCCGCCTGCAGCGTCGCGCGGATCTCCGTCGGGTGGTGCGCGTAATCATCGATGACGGTGACTCCTCCCGCTTCGCCCACTCGTTGAAAGCGGCGATCAGCGCCGTTGCACCTCGCGAGCCCCGCACGCATCTGCTCGACCTTGGCCCCCAGCACGAGCCCGCTACCGATTGCGGCCAGCGCGTTGAGCACGCTGTGCGTGCCCGCCATGCGCAGCTCTACTTCGCCGAGCAGCGCCCCGTCGTACACCACGTTGAACACCGACCCCGTCGGCGTACTGCGCACGTCGGCCGCAACCAGCCGCGCGTGCGGCGACGTAATGCCGTACCGGACGATCTCGGCGGTCGCGGGCAGCGGGATGGCGGACGCGCCTTCGTCGTCCGCGCACAGCACGATGGCGCGCGCACTCCCCGCGAACTCCGCAAAGGCAGCGCGAATGTCGTCGATGCCCGAATAAGTGTCGAGATGATCGGCTTCCATGTTCGTCACCACGGCCACTGTCGGCCGGAGCGCGAGAAACGACCTGTCGAACTCGTCGGCCTCCACCACGAACACCCGTTCTTCTCCTGCGAGGATGTTGCCGCCCCATGCGGCGACGCGCGCGCCGGCGAGGCCGGTCGGCGCCAGCCCGGCTGACGCGAGCGCCTCGGTCGCGAGCACGGTAGTGGACGTCTTGCCGTGCGTGCCCGCGATGGCGACGAGCTCGCTGCCGCTGACCGCTTCGGCGAGCGCTTCCGCACGGCGCACTATTGGCAAGCCCAGCTCCCTCGCGCGCAGCAGCTCCGGGTGATCCTTCCTGACGGCGGAGGTGACGACAACGGCGCGCGCCGCTGCCACGTGCTCCGGATCGTGACCGGAAGACACGGTGATACCCGATGCCAGCACGCGCGCTGCGCCCGCGGCGTCGTAGTCGCACCCGGTGATTCCGATTCCACGCATCACGAACAGCTCGGCGAGCGCCGACATGCCGGCGCCGGCTATCCCCATGAAGTGGATCGGGCGCGGATCGCCCGTGTCGCGCAACGTCACGAGCGGTTGGCGCGCTTCATCGAGCGCGCTCCACCAGCTGGAGTATGTGCCCGGCGATCTCGTCGGCTGCGCGCGGGCGAGACCGCGCGAGCACGCTCGCCGACATCCGCTCGACGCGCCCGGGCGTCCCGAATATCCCTTGCACCTCCGCTTCCAGCCGCTCGGGCGTGAAGTCGCGCTGCAGAATGACGGTCGCGGCCCCGGCGCCTTCCAGCGCGCGGGCGTTCGTTGTCTGGTGGTCGGCCGCGGCGGTCGGGAGCGGAACCAGGATCATAGGCACGCCCCACGCGGCCAGCTCGGCAGTCGACATCGCACCCGCCCGTGCAAGCGCGAGGTCCGCGGCCGCGTAAGCCGATTCCATCGGCGCGATGTAGTCGCGGACCCGCACCCGCTCGCTCTCGAGCGCGGAATAGGACTCGAACGATCCCTTCCCCGTCGCCCAGATCACGTGGACGTCGCTTGCGATTCCCTTTCGCAGCCAGGCCGCGATGACTTCGTTGATTGCCACCGCTCCCTGACTCCCGCCGAACGCGAGTAGCACGCGGGCATTCGGTGGAAAGCCCCACTCGGCGCGGGCCGCAGCGGGGTCGGGCCTGAATTGCGGCGGCGGCTGAATCGGGTTTCCGCTGTCCACGACGAGCGCGTCCGCGCGCGGCTTGAGATACTTGCGCGCTTCGGGGAATCCGAGGTGTATCTGACGCGCATAGCGGCTGAATACGCGAGTCGCGATTCCCGGGTAGCTGTTCTGCTCCTGCAGCACCAATGGAATTCCGCGGGCCGCGCCGTACGCGAGAGCCATGACCGACGCGTACCCTCCGGTGCCCACGATCGCGCGCGCAGGATCCGTCCGCGAGAGTCGCGCGATGGCGCGCCATGACTTGATCCCGCCGGCCACGGTCTTCCAACTCCGCCAGATCCTGGTGCGGTAGAGCGGATGGAGGTCGAGCAGCACGAAAGGAAACTCCGTATTCGGCAGGACCTCCTTCTCGACGCCGCGCTGGGCGCCGATGAAGAACGGGGTCGCGTCCGCACGCGCTTTCACGAGAGCGCGCGCGATGGCGAGGCCGGGATAGAGGTGCCCGCCGGTTCCCCCGCCCGCGAAGAAGATTCTCATGCCGGCGCCGGTGCCAGCGGATCGGTCGCGCCCGCTCCGAACACTTTTTCACGCGTGCTGGCGATGTTCACGAGAATACCCGTCATAAGCATCGTGATCACGAGATTCGACCTCCCGTACGAGATGAAAGGCAGCGTCAGCCCCGTCGTCGGCAAGAGACCGATGGAAACGGCGATGTGCAGATACGCGGTAATGATGACCGTCGTGGTGATTCCGACCGCTACGAGCTTCTGAAAGGGCGTGCGGGCGAGCCGCGCGATTCTGAATCCGAGCACCCCGTACAGCACGAATGCGAGTACCACGACGGTGAGCCCGAGAAAGCCCCACTCTTCCCCGATGTTGCCGGCGATGAAATCATCGTACGCATACGGAAGAAAGCCGTACTGCTGCCGTCCCTCGCCGTAGCCTACGCCGACCACTCCGCCGGAACCGACGGCGATGAGCGATTGTGTCTGCTGGTAGCCGGTGGCGGACGGGCCCGCGCCGGGATCGAAAAAGGTCACCATCCGCAGCAGCACGTAGTTCAGCCTCTCGATCTGCTGCCATGCCGCGGGGATGACCAGAATCAGCAGCGCAACGAAATGCCCGATTCGCACACCGCCCGAGAAGAGAACGATCCCCATGATGAGCGTGTACATCAGGGCCACCGACAGATCCGGCTCGAGCGCCACGAGAACGTTCAGCGCGGCCAGCACGATGATGAACGGAAGCAGCCCCTTTGTTAGCCGGCGCATTATCTCGCCCTTCTTCACCACCAGCATCGCGGTCCACACGATCACGGCCAGCTTTGCCAGCTCGGATGGCTGAAAAGACCCGCCCTTGAGGAACCGGCGCGACCCGTTGATTCTCGGCGCGATGGACTCGGTCCCCGGGAGAATCACGATGGTGAGCAGCACCAGCGAGAGCAGCATCAGCGGCCACGCCCAGCCGTACCACCTGTCCGCGTCCACCTTGGCGGCGATCGCGAACACCACGAGCCCCGCGATCACTCCCGTGAGCTGACGCAGCAGGAAGAACGCATGGCCCCGCCCCATCTGATCGGCTGTGATCGAGCTGGCGCTGTAAACCGTCACGAGACCAATCGTGAGCAGCACCCACATGAGGACCACCAGAACCCGGCCTTCCAGCCCGATGCGCCAGCGATAAGTCGCGACCGCCGCGTCACTCATGCGCAGCCCGCGCGGTGACGAGCTGCACGAAGCGATCGCCGCGCTCCTCGTAGCTGGAGAACATGTCGTAGCTCGAGCACGCCGGCGAAAGCAGCACCGCATCCCCCGCTCGCGCGAACTCCCGCGCGCGGGCGACCACATCCGGAAAGGAATCCGCCAACGTCGTCACGTTCACGACATCCGAGAGCTCATTCTCCACTAGCCGAGCGGCTTCACCGTACGCGATGACGCGCGTCACCGTCCTCCTGATCTCGGAAGCCAGCGGCGCGTATGGCTCCCCTTTGTGGCGGCCGCCGAGCAGCAGAATCGTGGGCCGCTCCATGGCCTGCAGCGCCACCAGAGTAGCTCCAACGTTCGTCGCCTTCGAGTCGTTGACCCATTGCACCCCGTCGAATTCCCCAAGCAGCTCCAACCGATGACTCAGCGGCTTGAAGTTACGCAACGCCGCCCTGATCCGTTCACGAGCCTCACACCCTGTGAAAGCTCCGTCGGCGACGATCACGGCGAGGGCCGCGGCGAGAGCGTTCCCGACGTTGTGCTTGCCCATCAACGCGAGGTCGCCCCGCCTCATGAGTACGTCATCCCCGAGCATGAGCGCGCCGGCGCCGGCGTCGAGCCATGCGTCAGCACGCGCATCCATGGAGAAGGTGGCGTGCGCGCCCGGCACGCCATCGGTCATGCGCCTGCTGTCCGGGTCGTCTGCGTTGCTCACCCACAGCGAGCCGGCAGCTGCGTTGCGAAAGAGCCGCGCCTTGTCGGCGTAGTACTCGTTCGCGCTCGCGTACCGGTCGAGATGGTCCGGCGAGAGGTTGGTGAGCACACCGACCGCGGGGCGCAGCGACGGAGTGTCGTGCAGCTGAAACGACGACAGCTCGAGCGCAATCCACTCGGGTTGGCTCTCCAACAGCGCGACCTCGGACAGCGGCCGTCCGATATTACCGGCTACCTCCGCACGGGCCCCGAGCTCGAGGAGCGCGCTCCCGATCATCGCGGTCGTCGTGGATTTTCCATTGGTCCCGGTGACGGCGATCACGCGGGATTCATTCAGCGAGCGCAGCGCGACCTCGACCTCGCTCACGACCTGGACCCCCATCTCGCGGGCCGCGGCCAGCGGCGGCGCCGTCGGCGGTATCCCGGGACTCACTACCACTAGCGCCGCCCGACCAATCCGCTCGAGATCGTGCCGCCCTGCCTCGGCGCTGATTCCAGCGCCGCTCAGCCCGGCGGCAGCTGCGGCTATCGATTCCGACGACGATGCGTCCGACGCGTACACCGCGTGGCGTCCGCGGGCGAGGAGCGCTGCGACCGCCCGCCCACTGCGGGCGAGCCCGAGCACCGCGATCTCGCCATCGGTCGGGATCCCGGCGATCGGGCTCCCGGTCACTGCACCTTGAGAGTGCTAAGGGCTAGAAACGCGCAGAGAATTCCGAGAATCCAGAAACGAACCACGACCTGGTTCTCGGTCCAACCGCCCTCTTCGAAGTGGTGGTGCAGCGGCGCGCGCCGCAGCACCCTGTGACTACTGGCGTATTCGAGTCCGTAGCGGTGCTTCCTGTACTTGAACACGAAGCGCTGCACGATGACCGATGCCATCTCCACCACGAAAACTCCGCCCACAATCAGCAGGACGAATTCCGACTTGAGCAGAATCGCGATGGCGCCGAGCGCGCCGCCGAGCGCGAGCGATCCGGTATCTCCCATGAACACTTGCGCCGGGTTCGCGTTGAACCAGAGAAATCCGATAGTCGCGCCCATGATCGCCGCGCAGAAGATCGCGAGCTCCCCCGACCCTCTCAGATAGAAGATGTGCAGGTACGTGCTCGTATCGATGCGGCCGATCACGTAGGCGAACAGCGCGAACGTGCCGGCAGCGATGGCGGACAGGCCTGTCGCGAGGCCGTCCAATCCGTCCGTGATGTTCACCGCGTTGCTGGTACCCGTGAGCACGAACGTCACGAAGGCGACGTACAGCCAGCCCAGCGTCTGCGTCGCCGGGACGATGAGCATGTACTTGTAGAACGGGAGCGTGGTGGAAGCGCCCGGCAACGTGGAGAGCGGAAACTTCCAGATGTAATACCCGATCGCGAAGCCGAGTATGACCTGGCCAAGCAGCTTCTGCGCTTCGACCATTCCCTTGTTCTCGCGGCCTTCGCGCTTCTGCTTGAGCTTGAGGTAGTCGTCCATGAATCCGATGATCCCCATCCAGACCATGGCCGCGAGCCCGATCAGCACGTAGCGGTTGTTGAGCTTCATCCAAAGCAGCGTCGGCACGATGGTGGCGACGACGATGATGAGTCCGCCCATGGTGGGCGTCTGGCCCTTGCTGCTGTGCGCGGCGGGCGTGCCTTCGCGCACTACCTGGTGAAGCTTCATCGAACGCAGCTTCCGCAGGATCAGCGGCCCGACGATGAACGCGGTGATCAGCGCTGTCATCGCCGCTCCGGCTGCGCGAAAGCTTATGTAATTGAATATCCGTAGAAATCCATATTCGCTCGAGAGCGGGTACAGCAGATAGTTCAGCATTTCTCCGCCCACGTGGTGAGATATGGAAGCAGCCGCTCGAGCCGGACTCCGCGCGACGCCTTCAATAATATGACCGCGTCGGGCTTGAGGAGCGGCTCGAGGCGCGGCCAGAGAGCCTCCACGTCGTCGGCCGTGACCACGCGCGCGGCCCCGGACCCGGCCCTGTCGAGAGCAGCCGCGAAATCCCCGATTCCCGCGACGACATCGGCGCCGGAGGCCACAGCCAGCGCGGCGATCTCGTCGTGGCACTGCGCCGACCCCGCCCCCAGTTCGCGCATCGTTCCCAGGACTATCACTCTCTGCCGGGTCGCGTCGGCGCCGCGGAGCAGATCGATCGCGGCCCGCGCGGAGCCGGGATTCGAGTTGTACGCGTCATTGATGACCGTGGCGTTGCCGAGCTGCTCCCACGCAGTGCGCATCTTTGGAGCGGGCATGGCGGCAATGCCACGCGCTGCGTCCTCCATCGTCACGCCGCACGACCGGGCGACGGCCAGCGCGAGCATGGCGTTCCGCAGGTTGTGCGCGCCACGGAGCGGCGGCTTGACCGTAACGCCATCGATCTCGATCTCGCCGAGACCGTCGGCCGCGATCCGCCAGGCGCGAGGCTTGAAGTCGCCGTCGTCCAGCCCGGCGCTGATCACCGCGCGCGCCCCCGCGCGCGCAGCATCGACGACTTCCGGCTGCGCCGCCGGCGCGATCCCGATTTCCACCCCGTCGTAGCAGGCGGCTTCCTCCCGCAGCACTCCCGCGAGGTCGCCCAGTCCTTCCAGGTGCTCCTCGGCGACACTCGTCACGACGGCGATGTCCGGCTGTGCCATGTCGCGGAGAATCGCGACCTCGCCCGGAAGACTCGTACCCAGTTCCACGACGGCGATGTCCGAGTCCCGGGGAATGGAAAGAATCGTGAGCGGCACGCCGATCCGGTTGTTCAGATTGCCGGTCGTAGCGTGCACCGCGAGCCGCGATCCCAGCGCAGCCCGCAGCAGATCCTTGGTGCTGGTTTTCCCGTTGCTGCCGGCGACGCCGACAACGGGCTTGCCCCACGCGCGGCGCCAGTAGCTCGCGAGCTGTCCGAGCGCAACCAACGTGTCCGGCACCTGGAACACGGGAACGCCGAGTGTGCCGCCGCGCGGAACAGCCGAGACCACCAGAGCCACGGCTCCCCGCTCCACAGCGGCCGCGAGGTGATCGTGTCCGTCGAACGTCTCGCCTTTCAGCGCGACAAAGACATCGCCGTGCGAGATCGTCCGCGTGTCGGTCGAGACCGCGCGAACCGGCGCTTGCCCGCCGGGACCGCCGCCGAGCGCGGCGCCGAGGCGCTCCAGCGTCCAGAACGCGACCGTCACGCGCGCGCCGCCAGAATCTCGCTCACGATCTCCTTTTCGTCGAATGGATGGCGCGTCGTTCCACGAATCTGATACGTCTCGTGTCCCTTTCCGGCGATCACCACCACGTCGGCCGCATCGGCGAGATCGATCGCCCGCTCGATGGCTGCGTGCCTGTCCTCCAAGCGCTCGTACTCGGCGGATTTCATTCCGGCGACGACGTCGTCAATGATTTTCTCCGGCTCTTCCGTTCGCGGGTTGTCGCTGGTGACGATCGCTACGTCGGCGTTCGCGGATGCGATCGCGCCCATGAGCGGGCGCTTACCCTTGTCCCGATCGCCACCGCAACCGAACACGACGATCAAGCGGCCGTCGCACATTCGCTTGAGCGCCTTCAGCACGCGTTCGAGCGCGTCAGGCGTGTGCGCATAGTCACGAATAATAGTTGGCTGCGTTGCAAGTATCTCGAGGCGTCCCGGCACCTGCGGGGCCACAGAAAGTCGCGACACGACCGTCTCCATCGGCACGCCGAGCTGGAGCGCCGCCCCTGCCGCGGCCGCGGCGTTCTCCACATTGAATTCGCCTATCAACGGCAGCTCCACGCGGTGCGCGATTCCCTCGTAGGTCAGATCGAACGCGGTTCCTGCCAGGGATTGCTGGATGGCCGAAACGCGCAGGTCACCGCGCCGTCCGAAGAGAAACTTCCTGGGAGCAGCGGGCAATCCCGCCCATCCCGACTCTTCGGAGTTGACGACCGCGACGCCATCGGGAACCAGATAAGAGATCAGCTTCGCCTTGGCCTCGAAGTACGCTTCCATGGTCTGGTGGTAATCGAGATGATCGCGCGTGAGGTTGGTGAACACGGCGGCGACGAACCGGAGGCCAGCTACCCTGCCCTGGTCGAGGCTGTGGGATGACACCTCCATCGCGATGCTCCTGACCCCCGAATCCGCCAGCTCGCGCAGCACTCGTTGCAGCTCCACAGGACCCGGTGTGGTGAGGCCGGCGCCGCCCGAGGTCGGACGCCCCTCGCGTCCGACCAGCACGCCCAGCGTTCCTATTGATGCGCTCGGTGACGCGTCCTCGTCCAGCAGAGCGCGAAGCAGCGCGGCGGTCGTGGTTTTTCCGTTCGTCCCGGTCACTCCGACGATCCGGAGCTCGCGCGCTGGATGCGCGTACGCAGCTGCTGCGGCGACGGCCGCCGCCGCTCGCGAATCGGTCACGACGAGCGCCGGCAGTTTCGTCAGCGACGCTTCCTCGACGACAGCTACGGATGCGCCCGAGCTCGCGGCGGCGCCGAGGAACAGGTGGCCGTCGGCCGCCGTTCCACGCACGGCCACGAACATAGACCCGGGAGTCACTGCCCTGCTGTCATCGGTGATTCCGGATACGCGCTGCGGCAGCCCGCGAACCGTGCGCTCGAGCAGACCTGATTCGCGGAGCGCGTCGGCTACGGCGGCGACCTCGATCGTCATCGGCGATGCGCGAGGGTGACGAGACTGCCGCGCATGGCAACGGCTCCCGCAGCCGGATAGGACTGCAGCGCAGGACCTGCTATGAGACGAACTCGAAAGCCGGCACCGTGGAGCGCCCCGATCGCCTGTCGCAAAGTCAGTCCCGCCACGTCCGGGATTGCCTGCGGCGCGGGCGCGGGTGACGCATTCTTCGCCGCGGCCGCAGCCGGGAGTCGCACGACTACGCGCCGCAACGGGGTTTCCGGCGGAGGAGCCGCGACCACTCTGGGTACAACTACTTTCGGAGGCTGCGCCCAGTCGGTCGACTCGCGTTTCGCTGGCGGCACGACAGGCGGAGGGTCGGGCAGCCTGGCCGAGACCAGCGCGCTGCGATCCAGAGCGGCGTCCCTCGCGGCGAGCGCGGCCTGCAACACGACCCGGCTCACCGGCGCAGCCGCCTCGCCGCCGTAAATCGCCTTGCGCGGGTTGTCCAGCTTTACCACGACCACGTACTGCGGCTCGTCGCCCGGGAAGAGTCCCACGAACGACGCGGTATAGCTGCCCGGCACGTACCCCTTCCCGCCGGATGCCCGCCGCGCGGTTCCGCTCTTTCCGCCCACAAGGAAGTTCGCGAGGTCGGACTTGACCGCGGTTCCGCTGTCGACCACCGCGACGAGCATGCGCTGCATCGTCGCCGCCGTGGCGGGAGAGAAGACGCGCCGCAGCACCCGACGCCTGCGCGTGAAGACCACTCGGTCCCCCTCGCGCACCTCGCGCACGATCTGCGGCTCGACCAGCTCACCGCCGTTCGCGATCGCGGCGTACGCGGTGGCCAGCTGCAGCGGCGTCACGGCGATCTCGTAACCCATCACGATCGCGGCCGCGGAGGTCTTCGACCATCGCCGCGGCTCGCGCAGCGTGCCGGTCGCTTCCGCGGGCAGCGCTACGCCTGTCGGCGCGCCGAAGCCCAGATCCCTGAGTAGCTCGTACTTGTCGCGCGCGCTCAATCTGTCGGCGAATCGCACGATGCCGATGTTGCTGGAAAAGCGGATCACGTCCGCAAGCGACATCGACGGCGCCCTGTGGACGTCGCGGATGACGCGCCCCTCTACCTCCAGGACCCCGTTGAAGGTCTCGATCACTTCCTCCGCCGACGCGAGACCTCGCTCGAGCAGCGCCGCGGCGATAAAGGGCTTGAGAGTCGATCCCGGCTCGAACGGCTCGGTGATCGCGGTGTTGGCGAAGGCCGACGGATCGACGCGATTGCTGGCGAGGGCCAGCACCTCGCCGGTGTGCGGATTCAGCACGACGATGTCGCCCCCGCTCGCTTGCAGACTGTCCACGGCCTGTGCCAACGCGCGCTCCGCGATGTCCTGCAGGTCGCGGCTCAGCGTGAGCACGACTGTCGCGCCGACCGCGGCAACACCCGACGGGTTCGGGATAGCGCGTCCGCTGCGGTCGCGCGCCAGCCGGTAGGTCGCGCTATCGCCGCGCAGCAGGGTGTCCAACGCGAGCTCAAGTCCGTCGAGCGCTGCGCCCGACGCATCGGTGCGACCGACCAGCTTTCGTATTCCAGCGAAGTTCGAGTACACGCGGTCGAGGACGACCGTCGAGTGCACGCCCCGCATCGGAATCAGGGGCGCGATCGGCTGGGGCGGGAATGCCCCGGGGATCTGCACCCATTTGCGAGTCGTATCGACCGCGCGCGCCACCCACACAGCCGGCACACCGGCCTGGGCGAGTATACGCCGGACCGCGACCCTGTCCCTAAGCTCGCGCGGGGCGATGCTGATGCGCCGCAGCTCGCGAGTCTCCACCAGCACGTTGCCCGTGGCGTCTACAATCGCGCCGCGCATCGCCGGGCGCGACGTCGACACGAAATGCTGCCGCTCGGCGCGCGCGGCCCACTCGTCGCCTTCCAGCAGCTGCACCTGCGCCGCGCGCGCGACGAGCGCGACCGCGAACAGGATGAGCGATACGTGCACCACTCCGATCCGGCTAGGGAGTCGCAGCGCCACCGGGCCTCCGCTCGAGAATTATCATCTGACCGTCGGAAGGGACCCGCATTCCGAGGCGTTGTTCCGCGATCGGGACGAGCTTCTCCCTGCTGGACGCCGCCCGGATGTCTCGCGCGAGCCTCGCGCGGTCTCCTTCGAGCTGGAGCCGGGTCTGGCCTATCTCGCGCATCTCTCGCGCGCCGGCGATCCCCACGCTCCGGCGCCAGATGACGAGCGACGCAAGCAGCACGAGCGCGACGAGGACGAGCGCGACCATGGACCGGCCGCGCAGCGCTACGCGGCTTTTCGCCATCCCCGCAGGCGCGCGCTCCGGGCGCGCGGGTTTCGTGAGTTCTCGCCGGCCTGAGGCCGGATCGCCCGCTTCGTAATCACAGTACCGGCCGACAGGCCTCCGCACTCACAGCGCGGGAGGAGCGGAGGGCACGTGCACGCCTGGCTCCAGTCGCGCATCGCGTGCTTCACGATCCTGTCTTCGCCCGAGTGGTAAGCGATGACGGCGAGCACGCCATCGGGGTTGAGTCGGTCGCGCAGGTCCGGAAGCGCCCTGGCCAGGCCGGTGAGCTCGTCGTTGACCGCTATGCGAACCGCCTGGAACAGTCTCGCGAAATCAGGCGCCCCGCTGCGGGGACCCAGCACCGCGCGAATCGCGCCCACGAGGTCGTCGCTTACGACGAATGGTCGTGTCGTGCGACGCCGCGTGACCTCGCGCGCCAGGCGAAATGCCCGTGGCTCGTCGCCGTACTCGCGGAAGATCCACGCCAGCTCCTTCTCGTCCGCGGTATTGAGCAGAGTGGCCGCGTCGGCGGCTGCGTCTGCTCCCATGCGCATGTCGAGCGGCGCGCCGTCGCGGAAGGAGAATCCGCGCGACGCAACGTCTATCTGATGCGACGAGACGCCGAGATCGAGCAGTATCCCGTCGAATCGAGTGTCGCGCAGGTCCGGGAGGTTCGCGATCGCCGCGTAGTTGCCGACGTAAGCCTGGAACTTCGCATCCGTCTCGGGGCGAAGCCGCTCGCACGCTGCGGCCACCGCGGCCGGATCGCGATCGAGGCCGGTCACACTCGCCCCCGTCTCGAGCAGCGCCGCGCTGTGTCCGCCGCCGCCGAGCGTGCAGTCGAGCACGAGCCTGGAGCCCGCGAGCGACTCGAGTACTTCGTCCACCAGCACGGGGGCGTGGTAGGCGGTATCCCAGCGTCCATCAGGCGGGCGGACATCGGCGGTAGGCGCTGTTGCGGACATGCCTCGGACGGGAGACGATTCGTTGGGTGAATATAGCAAAAGCCCGCCGTCGCAGGGCGACGGCGGGCTCGGTCCTGATTGTTGCTCGATACCTATTTGCAGAACTGCCTGATCATCTGCGTTACCGGCGCCTCGAACTGCGGAAGCGCTCCCATGAGCTGACTGGTCGGCTCGGGAAACTCCTCGCGACCCGCGGGCACGTTCGCCCTGGCAGTGACGAGCGACGCCTGGGCCAGGCGCGCCAACTCGCAGCTCCGAGTCTGGGAAGCTTCCGTCACCGCCGACTGCGCGATAGAGAAAGCCGATGCCCCAAGAAGGAACTGGGCGGCATTGGTCTGCGACAGTCGGTTGGACAGCTCCAGGAATCGAACCGCGCGCTGGAAGTCGGCGCGGTTACGGGAAGTATTCCCGGCGCGATAAGCGTTGTTGCCTTGCTGCAGCGCCAGCTGCGCGATCAGCGCGGAATTACCGCCGCTCGGAGCGCGCATCAGTACTGAATACACGCTGTCCGGCTGGTTCGCATCTCCGTAGATGGTCGCGAGGATGACGTACGGCTCCGCCGCAGCCGGATCGGCTGCGAGCGCCCGCTGCGCTCCACGCACTGCTTCGGCGGTGTTACCCGACTTCCGCTGGGCTTCGGCATACGCCACCCAGAGGCTGCCGTCGTTCGGAAACTTCGCCGTAGCGGTGTTCAGGACCTCGACCGCTTCCGGGCTCCGGTTCAAACCGGAGAGTGCGCCGGCGAGACGGGCGTAGAAGTTCGCCGTGGCTTGCGCCGTGTCGGCTACGATCAGGTCGCGGCCCACCGGAACTGCGGCCTCGAAATCACGCGCGGCGAGGAGGACCAGCCACGCCGTGCGCAGCATGGACGGATCGCCCGAGCTGCGGCTCAGCGCTTCCTTGATGATCGGAGCCGCGAGAGACGCGCGACCACTGGCTGCGAGCTCGTTCACTACCTGCTGCTGAAGCGTGAGATCCGTCGGCGCCGCGGCAAGCAGACCCGTAAGGGTCTCGACGTACTTGTCTTCGTTCCCAGCCGCCTTGTAGCCGAGCGCGGCGAGGCGAAGAGCCTGAATGTTGCGGGGATCGGTAGCCAGGACCTGCTCCACCAGCTGGAGCGTCGTCGGCGAGATCACCTGCACGCCGTCCTTTGGCGTATCACGGGTGACGTACGCGTTGGCCAGGCACACGCGGACCATGTTCGCATCCGGATGCTGGCGGAGGCCGGTGTTCGCCTGCGAGATCGCTTCCTCGACGTTCCCACCGCGAAGCGCGTTGTAGCAACGCTCTTCATGCTCTATCTGCCTGCGGGCCGCCAGGTAGGAGCGGGAAACGGCGGCAGCCGCCTGATCGAGCCGCGCGGCTTCTGCGGCAGGCAGCGCCTGCGTTACCGTATTGTCGCGAGACAGCACGAGGCGGGCATCCACACGATATCCAGCGGCCGAGCGCGTGACCGCGCCGTCGATGTAATCCTTGGCGCGAATCAAGCTCGCCAGGGCCTTGGCGTCGTTGGGACCAAGCGCTTCGGTGGTCGAATAACCGGAAGCCTTGAGCGTGTTCTCGATGTCGGCCTTCGGTATGACGGTCAGATCGCGTGCGTTGGCATCGCGGCCCAGTCGAGCACGCAGCGCTTCGGCGAACTGGACTCCGACGCCGGGCTCGGTGCTCTGGAAGGTGGCCACCATGACGCGCGGCGGCGGCGCTGCGCCGGGACGCTGCGCCTGCACAGGCATCGCAACGAGAACCATCGCAGCGATCGTCAGCGCGGTTCCTGATGCGGTCGAAAAACAGGGACGTGCCTTCAATGTTGTAACCTCCAATGCGGTGAACATCTGTACCCGTCGCGGCCGACCCGGTTCCAGCCGGTTTCCGCCCCGGCATGCCGCCGGGAATGGGCGAAGAGGGACTCGAACCCCCGACATCCTGCGTGTAAGGCAGGCGCTCTAACCAACTGAGCTATTCGCCCGAAGCCTCGACGCCGGGCGCCGCGGAGCGGGAAAGCTTGCCGGGTGCATTCCTCATTGCAAGCGTTGCGCCTAGAAGGCGAGCGAGGCCGATTCGCCTATTTGAGGATGGCGATCGGGACCAGTACGAGGTACCCGAGCACCAAGAGAAGCGGCGCGATTGTCTCGCCCCCACGCCACAGATCCGCGAAGCCGAGGAGTATCGCGGCTGCGGCCAGCCCCCACCACAGCGCCCTGCTTCCCGGGAGCCGGCTGACGCCGGCGGTCGTCGAAATTTCTGGTTTGGACATCGGAATAAGGTAGCGGTTGCTGGTTACCTGTGACTAGCGCCGGTCACCGCAGGGCCGACTGCCGGCCCCGCCTGTAAGCCGCTTGCGCTTCGGCGTGCATGCCGGTGTGCAGCAGGACGTCGCCAAGGTTGGCGTGCAGCTGCGGCAGGCTCGCGTTCGCGCTGATGCCGCGCTCGGCGGCGGCCCGGGCCTCATCGTACCGCCCGCGCCTGCCAAGGACGACCGCGAGGTTGTTGTGCAGGGCCGCCCCGTGCGGGTGCGCTTCGATGGCGTCGGAGAGGACCTTCTCAGCGCGCTCGAGATCTCCTTCGAGAGCGGCCGCGAGCGCGGAATGGTGGTACCACACGGCCGGGGGACGCGAATCATCCCACAGGGCGCGCGCGGCCGCGAGCTCCGAGTTGGCAAGCTTATGATCGCGCATCTTGATGGCGAGCGCGCCCGACCATGTGAGCACTACAGGCTCGCGCCTTCCCGTGCGCTCGAGGATCTCGTCGCACACGCGCCGCGCCTTGTCCGGCTGGCCGAGCTTGGCGAGCGCGTACGACAGGTTGTGCAGCGGCGTGATGGCCTCGGGAGCGTAGCAGGTCGCGCGCTGAAAGGCGGAAGCTGCCGTCGCCCAGTCGCGCCGCGCGATGGATATGAGCCCGACGTAAAACGCCGCAGACGCATCGTCCTCCTTGACGTCGAGCACTCTGGTGAACTCGGCCATTGCTTCTTCGTACATGGCCGCGCGAAAGAAGGCCATGCCAAGGTTGCGGTGCTCGTCAAGGTCGGGGCCGTCAACCGGCTTCGCCGCCGCTCCCGAGCGTCCTACTTCGACCACGAACCCGGCCGTGATCAGCCCGTAAAGCTCCTTTCCAACGACGAACTCGCCGAGCCCCGACTGCTCGATCAGCGCCGCCACGTCGCGGTGTCCGTCGATGAGCGGAAGCAGCGCCTGCTGATCAGCGGTCAGCTCGAGCTTCGTACGCAGTAGCTCCTGCCGCTCGAGCGCGAACACGAGGTCGAAGCTGTGAATCTTTTTCTCGACGACGGCCCACTCGTCGACTCGCCGCGCGCCCTCCAGCAAAACCGACTGCGGATCGATCGACGTCACAGTCACGCCTTCCGGCGGGTGCCTCGATGGCTCGAAGTTGAAAGCCCCGTCGTCCCAGGTGAACATGAGATAGACGGCCTCCTCGGCCGTCCCATGACGGTGCTCGATCTCCGCGTGCGCAATCCTGCCACCGTCGAAATAGATGCGGCCGACCTGGTCGCCACGATCGATGGTGAGCAGCCCCATCTTGTTGCCCATCGAGAGCAGTTGGAGAACGTCCGGGAGACTGGCCTCGCGCAGGCTGCCGCGAATGGCCATTAGCGGAGCTCCTCGATGACGTACGCGGTGAGCTCCGGCCATTCGACGATCGTCTTGGATTCGTCGAAGAAAACCGGGTCCGGGCGAGCGACGTTCCCGGGACTCATGGCCTGGATGCGCTCGGTGACGACGCCCGCGAGCTCGGCGAGAAACTGGTCGAACTCTCCCGCGCGCGGGGGACCGGAATCGCCAGCCGCGGCGTCGCCGCCCTCAATCACCGCGGCGCCCCGTTGCTGGTGTCGAGCCGTTGGAACACCATCTGCGAGATCGCGCGCAGCGACTCGAACACGCCGGTGCCTGCGAGCGCGTCTGCGGGAAATGACGGCGCTCCCCTGAAATTGAGAATCTCGTCCAGGTCATCGACAGGCATGATCTCGCCGGCTGGCAGGCCTCGCTTGTTGTACTGCATGACGATCGGAAGCCTGCGCGCGTCAACATTGTGAACGGCGAGATTCGCGTGCAGGTCCTGCAGGCTCTCGATGTTATCCTCGAGCTGCCGCGCCTGGCTGTCGGCGACGAACACGACACCGTCGACGCCCTGCAGAACGAGACGGCGCGTCGCCTCGTAGAACAGCTGGCCGGGAACGCTGTACAGCTGGAGCCGCGTCGAGAACCCCGCGATCATGCCAAGGTCGAGCGGGAGGAAATCGAAGAAGAGAGTCCGGTCCGCCTCCGTGGCGAGGGACATCATCTTTCCTTTCCGTCCTTCCGGGAGTTCGTTGTTGACGTGCAGGAGATTGCTCGTCTTCCCGGATCCGCCAGGGCCGCAGTACACGATCTTGCACGTGATCTCGCGCGCCGTGTAGTTAACGATGGGCATCCGGCATCCCTCGCAGGCAAAATCCGATGCGGTCGGGAAAAAGCTCCCGACTGGCTCCTGTCGCAAGAATACCACCCGGAACGTCTGCCAGCCTAATCGCCTGCGTCGTAAAACCCGAGCGCCGCGAGCGGGTCCGGATTCCGCAGGAGGTCGGGCTCTTCGGCGACTGCTGAGAGCGACGCGTGCAGCTCCGGCGGCAGCGGCGAGCGAAGATCGAGCATCTCCCCCGTCTCAGGGTGTGCGAACCGCAGCCACGCCGCGTGCAGGAAGTGTCGCCTCGGAGGAAGTCCGGCGAGCTTGCGCCCGCCGCCGCCGCCGTAGACGTCGTCCCCCATCACCGGCTTTCCGACGGACGCGAGATGCACTCGTATCTGGTGCGTGCGTCCGGTATGCAGCTGCGCGCGAAGCAGATCTCCCGAGTTGAACCGCGCGAGCCGGACGAAATCGGTGCGCGCGGCCCGTCCGGTGGACACGATGGCCATGCGCTTGCGGTCGTTGGGATCGCGCGCGATCGGGCGATCGATGGTCAGGAGATCACCGTCGAGATGTCCCCATACCATCGCCGCGTACCGCCGCGTCACGCGCCTGTCCGCAATCGCGGCGCCGAGCAGGCGCTGGGAGCGCTCCGTCTTCGCCACAACGAGGAGCCCCGACGTTTCCTTGTCCAGACGGTGCACGATCCCCGCGCGGTCCGGAACGCCATCAGAGCCGTGGCCCTCGCGACCCAGGAGCGCATTCACCAGCGTCCCGCTCCAGTTGCCGGGGGCGGGATGCACGACCATGCCGGCCGGCTTGTCCACGACGAGCACGGATTCATCCTCGTGAATGACCGTGATCGGGATCTTCTCCGGAAGTATCTCGCGCGATTCCGGCGGCGGAATCGCGATGTCCACCCGCTCGCCGGCGACCGGCCGGTAGCTCGCTTTCTCCCTGCGCTCCGCCACTGTGACGTGGCCGTTCGCGATCAGCGTCGCCGCGGCGGTGCGCGAAATGTCCAAACGGCGCGAGACGAAGAGATCGAGACGCGCTTCGGAGCCGGCCTCGGCTACGAAGGTGTGGCGCGTCTCCAGGCTAGATCTCGTTGGGCTTGCTGCTGAGCTGCGCGGCCTGCGCGGCCTGCGCGGCCTGCGCCTGCTGGACTCCCTCGGCCTTCTCCTCTCCCCACAGCACCCATGCGAGCATGAAGGCGCCCGTGCTGACGGCCATGTCGGCCACGTTGAACGTCCACCATCGCAGGTCGGGGCTCAGGCCTATGTCGATGAAGTCCACGACGCCGAGCGGGGAGCGCAGCCGGTCGATCAGGTTCCCGATCGCGCCGGCGCAGACGAGCGCCAGGGCGAGCGTGCGCGACCAGTCCCCCGATCGCGTCGTCCGGTAGAGCTTCGCCAGGATGTAGAGCGCGCCGATCGTGAGAATCGTGAATATCCAGCGCGATTTGTCGCCGAGGTGGAGGCCGAACGCCGCTCCAGGGTTGTACACCAGCGTGAAGCGCAGGTATTCGCCGATCACCTCGCGAGGAATCCGCTGAGGGACCAGCGCGTACACGGCGATCGCCTTGGTGACGACGTCGACGAGCACTACGCCGACGATCACCGACCAGAACAGCGGGGCGTTACGCCGGTCGTTTTCCATCTTCCTCGCGCTGCTTGCATTCGATGCAGTAACGGGCATGCGGGAGCGCGTCGAGACGGTCATAGCCAATCTCACTGGCGCAGTTGTGGCATTTCCCGAAGGTGTCCGGGGAGCGGTACAGACGTCGCAGCGCTTCGTCGATGTGCCAGAGGAACCTTCCCTCCTGGCTGGCGAAGAGAAACGCTTTCTCGCGCTCCATGGCGTCGGTACCCTGGTCCGCCATGTGGAATGAATAGGAGCTGAGGTCGCCGTCGGCGCCCTGCTCGGTGGAGCCGAAGGTCTCGTCGTAATGCCCCAGCTCGCGAACCACCCGCTTCCTCTCCTCGAGCAACCGCTTCTCGAAGTGGTTGAGTGACTTCTTGGTCATGGGCTTGGGCTTCTTTTCGCTGCCGCTAGCTGTTGCCATTCTTCATCCTACCCTCTTCAAGGCGACATATGCGGCGACCCCGTCGAGGTCGACCTCCTTAGCCGCGTTCCGTGAGGCGGTCCCGCCGATTGCGAGCTCTCGCGCCAGTATCTCCTCGGCGATCCAACCCCGATGGGCCTGCACCGCCCCCTCCAGCTCCGGATCGCCCCAAACCTCGACGGAAATCCGGTCGCTGACTGCGAACCCTGCTTCCTTTCGCATTCGCTGTACCCTGCTGACGAGCTCGCGTGCCAATCCTTCGCTGCGGAGCTCGGGGGTGACCGTCGCATCGATCGCCGCGAAGTACGCCCCTTCCTCCTTCACCACCAATTCGCCCGACGCCCGCCTGATGATGGTCAGATCGTCGGCGTCCAGCGCGTGCGAGTCCCCAGCCACCGAAATCACCAGCGGCGAGCCGCGCTCGAACTCCCGCAGCGCTTCGCCGTCCAGCCCCGCGACCGCCTGAGCGGCAGCCGGCGTACTCTTTCCGAACTTCTTACCCATCGAGCGAAAATTCGGCTTCGCTTCCAACCGCACGAGCGAGTCGGCCGACGAAGCGAACTCCACCGATTTCACGTTGAGCTCTGATTCCAGCAGACCGACGAGCGATCTCACCGCTTCTGCAGCCGCGTCGGGCACGACGCAAACCATCTTGGCCAGAGGCTGCCGCACCCGCACGCCGGCCTCTTCCCGCGCCGCGCGGCCGAGGGTCGCGACTTTCCGGACCGACTCCATTCCGCGCTCAAGAAAGATATCGACTGAGCCGGTTTTGGAACGGACATATGGCGCCAAATGCACGGACGTCCCCGTGAGCTCCCGGTGGATCCAATCCGACACGAATGGGGCGAACGGCGCAAGCAGGCGGCAGGTGACTGTCAGGACCTCGTGCAGCGTGGCGAACGCGGCGCGGTTATCGGCGGCATCGACGTCGTAGAACCGGTGGCGATTTGTCCGCACGTACCAGTTCGAGACGTCGTCCACGAAGAACTCCATGAGTCCCCGGAGCGCGAGCATAGACTCGTAGCGGTCGAGCAGCGCATCGGTCTCCCGCTCTACCGTCGCGAGCCGCGACAGCACCCAGCGGTCGATGGGTGGCCTGTCCGCGGGCGCAGGATCCGCACCTCCCGTCTCCCACCCGAAGTTCGCGTACAGCGCGAAGATTCCCGAGTAGACGTTCCTGAGTGTGACGAGAAATCTCCCGGCCGTTTCACGTATGGCCGACTCGTCGAAGTTCCGCGGCATCCACACCTGGCTGGCCGCGATGAGCGAGATGCGAACAGCGTCGGCTCCGTGCACGGGCAGCAGCGCGTCGGGGTCGACGATGTTGCCAAGACGCTTCGACATCTTCTCGCCCTTCGAGTCGAGCAGCACGCCGTTGACCACGACGGCCCGGTACGGTGCGACGTCCACCCCCTGATCGGTCGGAGCTTCGTGCTGGAGCTGGTTGTTGGGCAGCGCGTCCCCGAGTCCCGTCGCGATGGCCAGCAGAGAATAAAACCATCCCCGCGTCTGGTCCTGACCCTCGGCGATGAAATCACCGGGGTAATAGCGCGCGACCATGTCGCGGTTCTCGAACGGGTAATGCCATTGCGCGAATGGCATCGATCCCGAATCGAACCACGCATCGACGACTTCCGATACGCGCGACATCGTCCCGTCGCACGCCGTGCATTTCCAGCTGTACCTATCGATGTACGGCTTGTGGGGATCGAAGTCGTCGGGCAACGGCGCGCCGTGCCGCTTCGCCAGCTCCGCGTAGCCGCCAATGGCTTCCACGTGCTGCGGATCCCGGTCGCACACCCAGAGCGGGAGCGGCGTGCCCCAGTACCGGTCGCGCGAGATCGCCCAGTCGATGTTGTTGACGAGCCATTCGCCGAAACGTCCCTCTCCAATCTCGGGGGGATGCCAGTTCACACGCGCGTTGCGCGTCAGCATCGCGTCCTTGTACGAGCTCGTCCGGATGAACCAGGATGTTCGCGCGTAATACAGCAGCGGCGTGTCGCACCGCCAGCAGTGCGGGTACGAGTGCTGCAGCTTTCCCGCTTTCCACAGCACTCCACGCGACTTGAGCTCCTCGATGATCGCTACGTCGGCTTCCTTGACGAATACGCCGCCCACAACGGGGACCTCGGCGTTGAACTCGCCACGACCCGTGACAGGCTGCAGAAACGCCAGCCCGTGCCTGCGGCCCGCAGCGTAATCGTCCGCGCCGAACGCGGGTGCCATGTGGACGATGCCGCTTCCGTCCTCCGCGCTGACGAACGATTCGGCGACAACGATCTCGTGCTTGCCTTCGTCGAAGGGCACCCAGTCCAGCGGCCGCCGGTATCGCGTTCCCGCGAGCGACGCTCCGCCGAGCGTGGCAACGCTTTCCCACCTGTCACGGTAGTCTTCGCCCAGCACCGCGCCTGCGCGCGCCTCGGCGAGAATGACCGTCTCGTTCGTCTTGCCACCGCGCTTGCGGAGCTCGACGTAATCGATCGCCGGGCTCACGGCGAGCGCCACGTTCGACACGAGCGTCCACGGCGTCGTCGTCCACACCAGGAGCCGCCGCCGCGGCGCGTCGCTGGCTGCCTGCGGATCGCCGACGATGTCGAGCGCGATGTACACGCTCGGGTCGCTGACGTCCTTGTACCCCTGCGCCACCTCGTGGCTCGACAGCGACGTCCCACAACGCGGGCAATACGGCAGAATCTTGTGGCCGAGGTATAGCAGTCCCCGCTCGTGCAGCGTTTTCAGAGCCCACCACACGCTCTCGACATAGTTGTTGGTGTACGTGGCGTATGCGTCGTCGTAATCCAGCCAGAACGCGATCCGCTCGCTCATTCGCTGCCAGTCCGCGCGATACCTGAAGACGCTTTCGCGGCACAGCTGGTTGAACTTCTCGACTCCGATGCGCTCGATGTCCTGCTTGCCGCTGATGCCGAGCTGCTTCTCGACTTCGATCTCCACCGGGAGACCGTGCGTGTCCCAACCGGCCTTCCGCGCGACGTGGAAGCCGCGCATGGCGCGGTGCCGGCAGAAAAGATCCTTCATCGTGCGCGCGAACACGTGATGAATTCCCGGGCGCCCGTTCGCCGTCGGCGGCCCCTCGAAGAAGACGAATTCGGGCCGGCCCTCGCTCGCCGCCAGCGTCTGCTGGAACAGCTTCTCGGCGGACCAGATCGCGAGCAGCTCCTGCTCGAGATCGTCCGGCGAGAGCTCGGCCGGAATCTGGCGGTACCGCAATGCCGGAGCGCGCCCGACGGGAGCCGGACGCGTGTCTGCGCCTGCCTGGCTCACCCCTGGTCTGTGCCCGACTTGCTGGACGCGGACCCGTGGCCGGGACCGTCGGTCGCATCGATCTCGGAAAGCTGACGCGAGATCAATCCGCGCATCTGCGCGATGAACGCGCGCTGCGATCTCGCCAGTGCGTCCATCTCGCCCTCGAGCTTCTTGAGCTCCGCCTTGCCCATGTCGACCAGCTTCTCGGCTTCCTGTTGGGCCTCGCGAACGATCAGCTGCGACTCGCGCTCCGCCTGCTCGCGCATCTCCGCGCGCAGCTGCTGCGCCGACACCAGCGCGTCGTTCAGCGCCTTGTCGCGCTCGCGGAACGATCGCAGCTGCTCGTGAAAGCTTCTCGCCTTGGCGTCGAGATCCTGATTGACCCTCGACAGCCGCTCCATCTCTTCTGCGACCTGGTCGCGGAACTGGTCGACGCGCGCGGGGTCGTAGCCGCGGAATGCGCGGCCGAAGTCGTAGCGGCGTACGTCGAGCGGCGTCAGGTGGAAGGCTTCGTCAATCATTGCGTCTCCCTTGCTCCGAACAGAATGGTCCCGAGGCGCACCAAGGTAGCGCCTTCCTCGACCGCAATCTCGTAATCCTGCGACATCCCCATCGAAATCTCGCCGGCCGGATGACCGGCGGCAGCCAGCACGTCGCGAGCGGTGCGCGCGCGGGAGAATGAAGCCCGCAGGTCCGCCTCGCCCGCCCCGAACGCCGCCATCGTCATTGCTCCCGTCACCCGCAGCCCGCTCATGCCAATCAGTCGGTCCGCCAGCCGGGAAACGTCGCCGGCTCCGAACCCGCCCTTCGACGCCTCGCCCGACGCGTTCACCTGGACCAGCACGTCGAACGTGCGATTCAGCCGCAACGCTTCACGATCGAGCGCTTCCGCGAGCCGCTCGCTGTCGAGCGAATGTATCAAGGCGAACCGCGCCGCTTCCCGAACCTTGTTGCGCTGCAGGTGCCCGATCAGGTGCCATCGAAGCGAAGCATCAGCCTGTCCCATCTTGGCGATCGCCTCCTGCACGCGATTTTCGCCGACATCGCCCACGCCGGCCCGCAACGCCGCTGCAACCGCATCGACCCCGTGCGTCTTCGTCACCGCCACAACCCTGACTTCCTGAGCCGCGCCCCCGCGCCGTCTGGCCTCATCGATCCGCTGCCGAATCTCCGCCAACCGGCCGGCCAAGGCCTGAAATCCGGTCTCGCTGCCAAGGTCGCCCGCGGGGACCTCTGCTGAGCCGGAAAGTGGCATAGCACATCAAGTTAAGTGGTCCTTACCTGCCCGTACAGTTGAATTTTTCGACAGTGAGCGGCAGCGCTGTGGAAAAGCATGATACGGGTTGACTCTGGGGGCAGGGTATGTAATCTTTCATCCGGATATACGGATGCTATCAGACTTCGCGATTCTCGATCGAATGACGGCACTGGCCGACTCCACCCGGAGCCGGCTGTTGCTCATACTGGAGCGGCATGAGTGCACCGTCACGGAGCTGTGCTCCGTCATGCAGCTCCCCCAGTCCACGGTCAGCCGGCATCTCAAGGTGCTCGCGGACGAACGGCTCGTCGGGTCCCGCCAGGAAGGAACCAGCCGCTATTACCGAATGTCCCGCGACCGCGTCGATCCCGGCGCGCAGCGGCTCTGGCGCATCGTTCGCGAGCAGCTCTCGGAGACAGCCGCCGCCGATCAGGACGCGCACCGGCTGGAGTCGGTTCTTTCCAGACGCCGCGAGCGTAGCCACGAATTTTTTTCCGGCGCGGCCGCCGAATGGGACCGTCTGCGGAGCGAGCTGTTCGGCCGCAGATCGGATCTGGTCGGGCTGATGGGTCTCGTGGACGACCGGTGGGTCGTCGGCGACCTCGGCTGCGGCACCGGCCAGCTCACCGAGGCGCTCGCCCCGTTCGTGGAGCGCGTCGTTGCGGTGGACTCCTCGGAGCCCATGCTCGGGTCCGCGAAGAAGCGGCTCGCCGGCGTCCGCAACGTGCACCTGCGCCGCGGGGAGCTGGAGAATCTTCCGATTGCGGACGACTCGCTCGATGCGGCACTGCTCTTTCTGGTGCTGCACTACCTCCCGGAGCCGCGGCTCGCGATCGCGGAAGCCGCGCGCGCGGTGCGGCCGGGCGGGCGCATTCTCGTCGTGGACATGATGCCGCACGACCGCGACGAATACCGCCAGACGATGGGCCATGTGTGGCAGGGCTTCGGCGAGGACACCGTCACGGAATGGTTCGCCGCCGAGCAGCTCGAGGGCGCGCGCTACCACGCGCTGCCCGCCGACGCTGACGCGAAGGGCCCGGCTCTTTTTTCCGCTTCAGCGCGCGTTCCCGAAGCGGCTCCGCTTGCGGGCTACGCGGCCCGCATGAGCGTCGCCGCCGCCGACGGCGATGACGCGATACCGTTCGTGAAAACAGCTTGACCGCTACGCACTTCCCAACACTCCACCAGGAAACCAGATCGTGACCGCACTAGCCGAACCTACGACTTCCGTCGATTACAAAGTCGCCGACCTCTCCCTCGCCGAGTTCGGGCGCAAGGAGATCCGCCTCGCCGAGCAGGAGATGCCCGGCCTGATGTCAATTCGCGACGAGTTTGCCGCTGCTCAGCCGCTCGCGGGCGCGCGGATCATGGGCTCCCTGCACATGACCGTACAGACCGCCGTCCTGATAGAGACGCTCGACGCCCTCGGCGCCGACGTGCGCTGGGTGTCGTGCAACATTTTCTCAACGCAGGATCACGCGGCCGCCGCTGTAGTCGTCGGGCCGAACGGTACGCCCGACGATCCGCAGGGGATTCCCGTGTTCGCCTGGAAGGGCGAGACGCTCGAGGAGTACTGGTGGTGCACCGATCAGGCGCTGATGTGGCCCGATGGCGGCGGCCCGAACCTCATCCTGGACGACGGCGGCGACGCTACGCTGCTCGTGCACAAGGGCAACGAGTTCGAGCTCGCCGGAAGCGTTCCTGAATTCGATCCGGTCAACGACCCGGAAGAATACGGCGTCATCCTCGATCTGATCCGCGATCAGATCGCGAAGAACCCGGGCCGCTGGACGCGCACCGCCGCGGCGATCCGCGGAGTCTCCGAGGAGACGACCACGGGCGTACACCGCCTGTACCAGATGATGGAAGCGGGCACGCTTCTCTTCCCCGCGATCAACGTCAACGACTCCGTCACGAAGAGCAAGTTCGACAACATTTACGGCTGCCGTCACTCGGTGATCGACGGACTCAACCGCGCCAGCGACGTCATGATCAGCGGCAAGGTCGCGGTCGTGTTCGGCTACGGCGAAGTCGGCAAGGGCTGCGCGCAGGCGCTGCGCGGACAGGGCGCGCGCGTAGTGATCACCGAGATCGACCCGATCTGCGCGCTGCAGGCGGCGATGGAAGGCTATCAGGTCACCACGCTCGACGACGTGCTCGGCACGGCGGACCTCTTCATCACCGCGACCGGGAACAAGGACGTCATCACGGTCAAGCACATGTCGCAGATGAAGGACAAGGCGATCGTGGCCAACATCGGCCACTTCGACAACGAAATCGACATGGCCGGCCTCAAGAACTTCAAGGGAATCAATCGGATCAACATCAAGCCGCAGTACGACGAATGGGTGTTCCCCGACGGGCACAGCGTCATGATTCTCGCCGAGGGGCGGCTCATGAATCTGGGCTGCGCTACGGGACATCCGAGCTTCGTGATGTCGGCCAGCTTCACCAACCAGGTGATGGCGCAGATGGAGCTGCACCAGAGCGCGGAGAAGTACGAGAAGAAGGTGTACACGCTGCCGAAGGCGCTGGACGAGAAAGTGGCGCGCCTGCACCTCGACAAGCTCGGCGTAAAGCTTACGCAGATGACGGACGCGCAGGCCGCGTACCTCGGCGTGCCGATGAACGGGCCGTACAAGCCGGATCATTACAGGTACTAGAGATCGGCGTCCGGCGAGCATGAGAAAAAGGCCCCGCGTTGCGGGGCCTTTTTTTTTCGCAGCTATCCGGCTAGCGGATTCCGAGCTTCCACTTCGTCCAGATCAGCACAACCGCGCAGCCGTCGAGCCGCTGGAACTCGATCGGCGCCAGGGAGGCCGGGTACGTCTCGATCGCAGCGACTTCGGCGGGTGACATGAACTCGTCGGGATGCACCGACCAGTGCGCGCCGTCCACCCAATACGTGATGCAGCTGCCGTTCATGTCCACGCCCCGCCGCAAGTTCGGAATCTGTGACAGAATATCTTCTATCCGCAGCGCGTGCCGGCGCGCCAGCTGTTCCTGCGTAATGAACCTGCCGCTTCCCAGCCGCTTCCGGCTCGCGAAGCCGACCCGCTCCAGCGCGAGGTCACGCCTCGCTTGCACCACCACGGCCTCGAGCACCGGCACGAGCACGTTGAGCCGAACGGTGACGTCGCGCGGAGCGCGACGCGAGAGATTCACGGTCACCTCTTCCGGCAGGTATCCCAGCCGCCGCACGATCAGGGCCTGGGTGCCCGGCCGCAATCCACTCAGCTCGAACTTCCCGGCTAAATCGGTGACCGCGGAACTCGCGCTGGCTGCCAGACCGACGCGCGCACCGGGCACGGGCTGTCCGGCGGAATCCACGACCAGTCCGCGGACCGATGCACCCGAAACAGCGGGCTGGGCCCGCCCGCCCGCCAGCTCGCCACTGTCGGCCGACGCCAGGAATAGAGTGGAGAGACCGAGCATTCCCTCGCCGTACGAGACTCCCATCGTGACCGTGCTGCCCGGCCAACTCAAAGCGAAGCTGACTGCCTGCAACTCGGCGGCAATGTACCAGCGCCCAGCCTGGGCGCTACCGAAATCGCGCGTCCCCGCGTGCGGGCGGCGGAGCAAACTTCGTCGAGCGTGGCGCTCAACCCGCGCCAGCCATCGACGCCGGCGGAATCCAGCAGCGAATGCCGGCGGGCGAGCTCGTACCTGTACCACGCGGTGGCGAGTAGCGGCACGGTCACGACCGTCGCGTCCGTGCGGAAAGCTTCGACCTGTTGCGCGTACCAGAGAGGATACGTGTCGTTGTCCCCTGCCGCGAGCAGGATCCCGTCGCGCGGCACGCTCCCCAGCAACTCGCGCGCACTGTCCCGCGCCGCGGCGGCATCCGCACCCGCGCGCCGGTCCACTGCACTCCAATTCAACGCCACGGGTGAGGCCACGATAGCAATACCCGCGAGTCGCAGGATGATTCTCGGTACCCCCGGTCGAGCCCGTCGCGCCAGGCTCTGCGCCGCTCGCACGGCCCCGAACCCCGCCCACAGCCCCCAGGCGAGGAATGACGTCGCAAAGAAGTAATCGCGCTCGCGCGCTTCGCGCGGGGCTCCCGCCGGCAGCACTCCCTCGCCGTAAGATGGGCCGGCCTTGAGGTTGAGATAGAGAATCACTCCGAGCGACGCCGTCGCGAACAACACCGTGAGCGCACGCCAGCTGCGGCGGTCCAGCGCCCGATGAGCCACACTCCCGTACACCGCGAGCGCGGCGAAGAGCACCGTCACCGATGTGCGCGCGAGCGATGGAGGCGGCGATGGATGGAGACTGAGAGCGAACTGCCAGTCGGCGTACTCGAACCAGTTGCCGATCTGCAGGTACAGCGGGGCTTGCCGCGTCCAGATGCCCGGATCGGAGTACTGCTCACGCGCGAGCACATCGCTGAGCGCGGACCACGTCGCTGGATTCCCCTGGTTTACCGACGGGTCGTGCTGCGCGCGGACGATGAGATACAGCGCCACCGACACCCCGAGCGCGGCCACCGCCGCGAGCTGCACGAGGCGCGGCATGGTTACCCGCGGGCGCGCCGGCGCGATCAGCATGGCCGCGGCAGGCACCGCCACGAGCGCCGCCAGGTGCAGCGAGTAAGAGAGCCCGCAGACATACGCGCACAGTAGAATCCATTTCCAGCCCGAGCTGCCCTCGGCGGATCCAACGCGGTCAGCGGTCCAGAGGATGAGCACCGAAGCGAGTAGCGCGAGCGCGTACACTTCCGCCTCGTTGGCGTTGCGCCACACGCTCGACGCCGCACCCGCGCACACCGCCGCTGCAAACGCGGCGACCGGGTCGCGAGTCCACCGCGCGAGCATCGAACCGACCAGCCCGGCCGCAGCTGCGGTCGCGACCGCCGAGAGAAGATTGACTCTGACCGCGTAGTCGAGTGGCCACGTCAGCGTTGCCCAGACCTTCCCCACGATCACGTACACCGCTGTGCCCGGCGGGTGCGGGATCCCCAGCGAGTGCACCGCGGCGATCAGCTCGCCGGAGTCCCACCACGTGACGGACGGGGCGAGAGTAGCGGAGTAGACCACGAGGAGGACTGCAAAGGAGATCCAACCGGCGTTCCGGCTGTCAGTCATCGGTGATCGTTGGCCGGATGAACGGCGCTGCGTCGTTGCGCTGATCACTGATCACTCCCCACGCCACGTCCAGCGCCTGCCGGTGCATCCCCACATCATGCACTCGAAACAGCCGTGCCCCGCGCATCAGTGCCACGACCGCCGCACCCGCGCTCCCTGCGTCGCGCTGGGCAGCCCTCGTGACTCCCGTTAGCTCGCCAATCATCCGCTTTCTCGACAGGCCCACCACCACCGGAAATCCGAGCGCGCAAATCCGCTCCAGCCCGCCCAGCACCGCAAGCGAATGCTCGCTCGTCTTCGAGAAGCCGAAGCCGGGATCCAGTGCGATGCTCGCCCGCTCGATCCCGGCCGCGGTCGCGCGCTCCACGCTCCCGGCCAGCTCCGCGATCACCTCTCCCACGATGTCGCTGCCATAGGCGGCCCGCGCATATGTCGCCATCTCCGTCACGTTCCCGCGCGAGTGCATGAGCACTACACCGCACCGGGCGCGGGCGCACACGCCGGCCATCGCCCCGTCCAGTCTCATCCCCGACACGTCGTTCACTATCAGCGCGCCCACTTCGAGCGCCCGGGTCGCCACGTCCGATTTCACGGTGTCCACCGAGATCACCGCGCCGGGAGCAGCGGCGAGCAGCCCCTCGATCGCCGGAATGACCCGACGGAGTTCTTCGTCGGCGTCCACCAGCGTCGCGCCCGGCCGCGTCGACTCTCCGCCGACATCGAGCACGTCTGCGCCCTGCTGCAGCAGCTCGAGGCCGCGCGCGATGGCGCGGTTGGGTGAAAATGAAATGCCCCCGTCGCTGAAGCTGTCGGGGGTGACGTTGACGATCCCCATTAGGACCGGCTTTTCGATTTCGATTGATCTTCCGCCGAGGCTCCAGCGGGGAAGCGTGCTGGTGCCGGCCGCGGCCGACGCTGTCACGCCGGCGACGGCTCCGGTCCAGCCAGAAGCGGGGGCTTGGCAGCCTTCGTCTGCGCCGCGGGAGCGACGAGAGCCTTCGGCGGGAATACCGGCGGCTCCGGCGCACGCGGCGGGAGCTGCTCGCCACGGGCAAGCGCCAGCACTTCGTCGCCAGTCAGCGTCTCGCGCTCGAGCAGCGAGCCGGCCACCGAGTGCAGGAGATCGAGATTCGCGGCGAGCGTGTCGAGCGCGCGCGTATACGCTTCCCTGATCACGCGCTCCACCTCGGAATCCACCAGCTGCGACGTGCGCTCCGAGACTTCGCGGCGGTGCTGCAGCTCACGGCCCAGAAAAACTTCCTGCTCGTTGTCGCCGACGAGAATGGGACCGATTTTGTCGGACAGTCCCCACTGGGACACGTACCGCCGCGCAATCGCGGTGGCCTGCTGGATGTCGCTCGCGGCGCCCGTCGTGACGCGGTCGCGTCCGAACACCAGCTCTTCAGCGGTGCGCCCGCCGTACGCCATAGCCAGTCGCGCCTCGATCTGGCGCCGCGTGACCGACACGCGATCGTCCTCCGGCAGCGTGAACGCGAGCCCGAGCGCCCGCCCGCGCGGAACGATTGTGACTTTGTGCAGCGGGTCGTTGCCTTCGACCTTGATGGCGCAGATCGCGTGGCCCGCCTCGTGGTACGCGGTGAGCCGCTTCTCCTCGTCCTTCATCACCATCGACTTCCGCTCGGCGCCGAGCATGACCTTGTCCTTGGCGTCCTCGAAGTCGACCATGTACACCTTGTCGTGATTCCGGCGGGCCGCGAGCAGCGCCGCTTCGTTCACCAGGTTGGCGAGGTCGGCGCCCGCCATTCCAGGCGTGCCACGCGCGAGCGTCGTGATGTCCACGTCATCGGCGACAGGCTTGTTGCGCACATGGACCTTGAGGATGCCCTCACGACCGCGCAGATCTGGTGCGTCCACGATGATCTGCCTGTCGAACCGGCCGGGACGGAGCAGCGCGGGATCGAGAACGTCGGGCCGGTTGGTCGCGGCGATCAGGATCACGCCCTCATTCGACTCGAACCCGTCCATCTCGACCAGCAGCTGGTTCAGCGTCTGCTCGCGCTCGTCGTGCCCGCCGCCGAGCCCGGCGCCACGGTGGCGGCCGACCGCGTCGATCTCGTCGATGAAGATGATGCACGGCGCGTGGGCCTTGCCCTGCTCGAACAGGTCGCGCACGCGGCTCGCGCCGACGCCGACGAACATCTCGACGAAGTCGGATCCCGACATCGAGAAAAACGGTCTGCCCGCTTCACCTGCGATGGCGCGGGCAAGCAGGGTCTTTCCGGTTCCCGGCGGACCCACCAGCAACGCGCCCTTCGGCAGTCGGCCGCCGAGCTTCGTGAACTTCTGGGGATCCTTCAGGAACTCGATGATCTCCTCGAGCTCGACCTTGGCTTCTTCGACGCCCGCGACGTCCGCGAACGTGACCTTCGGCGTGTCGCCCGTGAGGAGCTTTGCCTTCGACTTGCCGAAGGAGAACGCCTTGTTGCCGCCCGCCTGCATCTGGCGGAACAGGAAAATCCAGAACGCGACGATCAGCAGAATGGGGAGGTACGCGAGCACGGCCGTCCCGAAGGAGGCGCGCTTGGCCTCGGCGTGGATCTCCACGTTGTGCGCGCGCAGACGCGCCACTTCGTCTTCCGAGTTCTCCACGGGCAGACGCACGCTGAACTTGGAGACCTCGCGCTTGTTGAACAGAACCTTCCGCTTGAACTCGCCGGTGATGGCGCTCCCGGCCTCGATGCTCACCTTCGAAACGTTTCCTGCCAGCAGCTCGCGGTCGTACTGCGTGTACGAGATGGTCGGAGCCTGATCGGCGCCCTTCCCCGAAAACTGAATGAAGGCGACCGGGATCAGGATCACGAGGATCCAGAACGAGATCGTCTTGGAGACACTGCCCCAGTTGAGGGGCTTTCTCGGCGGCTTGGGGGTGGGAGGCATTTGAGCGGACATAACTATTGAGAAAGATATCAGGAATCAGTGATCAGTGATCAGAAAACTGATAACTGCCTGACTTCGGTTGCATGGGTGTGGTTGTTGATCACTGATCACTGATCACTCATCACTCATTCAAGACTCGCGATATACGGCAAGTGCCGAAAATCCTCCGCGTGATCCAGACCGTATCCCACGAGAAATTCCTTCGGCGCATCGAACCCGACGAACTTCACGTCGTGCTTCATCCCCTCCGCGATCCGCTTGTGCAGCAGGGCGCAGATCTCGAGCGACTTGGGGCCGCGCTCCTTCATTATCTCCATCATCCGGCCGAGCGTGCGGCCGGAGTCCACGATGTCCTCGACGAGCAGTATGTGCTTGCCGGCGAGCTCGGTCTCCGGATCGTACAGCAGCCGCACGTTGCCGCTCGACACCATCGCGTCCCCGTAGCTGGACGCGACCAGGAAGTCCACCTGCAGCGGACGCGTGATCGTTCGCACGAGATCGCTCAGGAAAATGAAGCTTCCTTTGAGGAGGCCCAGGACCAGCAGCTCCCCGTCAGGGTAGGCGGCGGTGATCTCCGCACCAAGCTGGCCGACGCGGTCGGCGATCTCGCCTTCGTCGAAGGCGATGCGACGCACGGGCCTGCCCAGGAGCCGCGGATCCGCGACCAGGTCGGTCATGCGCTTCTGCGGCGAAGGACGAAATGCTCGCGAGTTCTCACGACCTCGATGCCCCCGGAAAGTTGGATTGAGCTGCCGGTCGCTCCATCAATAGTAAACGCGGCTACCCGGTGGGTTCCGCGCCTGTCCATGGTGACTCGAGCCCGCGCCGCTATCTCCGGCCAGAGAATGGCGAGCTCCCGTTGATCATACGGCTCGAGCGCTCGACGGGCAACGTAAAGCGAGCCATCCGCGTGCGCTTTTGTTCCGATGTGATCCACGGCGGCTGCGACCTCTTCGCGCCATTCGGCGGCGCGGACGGCGATGTCGAGCAGCTCGCCGGCGAACGCGGGGCGTGCCGCGGAGATGGCAGGCAGCAGGTCCAGCCGGATCCGGTTGCGAAGGTGCTCCCTGCGGACGTTCGACGGGTCGTCCACATATTCGACGGGCGCCGCCGCCGCGTACGCGATCACATCGGCGCGGCGTGTCCCGAGCATCGGCCGGACGACGTCGGTTCGCGCGTTCAGACCGGCGAGCCCGCGGGGCCCCGCGTCCCGCAAAATGCGCATGAACACCGTCTCGACCTGATCGTCGAGCGTATGAGCTGTCGCCACAACCGCCCCCGCGCCCTCCGCCACGCGTCGCAAAAAATCCCATCTCTGGCGGCGCCACGACTCTTCGGTGGTGCCCTTCCTGGCGGCATCGCCCGACACGCACCGCAGTCCGAGCTCGCCGCACCGCCGGCGAACGAGGTCGGCCGCGCCTTTAGCCGCGGGTCCTGTTCCATGGTCGAACGTGGCGACCACAAGCTCGCTCCGCGCGTCGCGCGCGGCGTCGAGCATCACCATCGAATCGGCGCCGCCGGATACGGCTAGCACAACGCGGTCGTGGGGCGAGAGCGCCCGAACGACCGCGTTGTGAATCCCACGTACTGCCTCGCGGCTCGCGGCGTCCATGCGCCGAAAGCTAGCGCGGACGAGGTATCAGGTATCAGGTATCAGGTATCAGGTACCTGGTACCCGGCTTCTCTACGATCTCCTCAGCTTCACGCTTCCGTTCACCGTGCTGATCGAGATCGTCTCGCCGCCGCCGTTGATGGTGCCCCGCGCGCTCTTCGGACCCCAGCGACCCGTGATCGTGACCGGAAACTCGGTGTTAATGCTGCCGTTCACGGTCGAAATGTCGAGATTTGCCCTCGTCTCACTCGGCAGCGAGACTTCGACCGATCCATTCACCGTGTTGAACCGCATCGCTTCCCTGGAAGCCGTCCCGATCTCGGCGCGTACCGATCCGTTCACCGTCGAGGCCGATACCGGGCCGCCTGACGTGGTGACAATAACGCCGCCGTTCACCGTGTGCGCCTTGATCTCGCCACTCATTCCGTCCACGCGCACGCTGCCGTTGATCGTGTTGGCGCTGACATGGGCGCCGCGCGGAACCTGGATCGTCAGATCCGCGCGAGCGTCGTTGTTGTAGTTCGTATGGCGGCGCGAGCTGATTCCCTCCTCGGTGCACGTATCCAGCTCGTGCCGGAGTACGCAGATAATCAGCCCCGTTGACGTCCGAACCAGCGCGAACGAGATGTCCTGCGGATCTCCTCTTCGCCCCCAATTTTTCTCGCCCCGGATGTGTATCTGGTTGTCCGGGCTCGCCTCGAACTTGACGCTGCCATTGATGGAGTGCCCCCGTGCCCACTGGCCGGCCGCCAGGGTTCCGCTCCACGTCCACACTTCCTGATCGCGACCCAGCCCCTGCTGCGCCTCCAGCACCGCAAGCGGAGCGAGCAGGGCTAACGCGACCGCCGCAAAAATAGATTTCTTCATGAATGCCCCGGTTATTCGCGGTTCTGGCCGCGGATGATGAGAATGCTGCCGCTGAACGTCTGTGCTTCGATCCTCGCGTTGCCCCGCCCGATGCGTGCTTCGCCCGACCGTCCCGAACCGGGGCCAATGTCCCCTTCCAGGGTCACGGGAAAATCGCTCTGAAACGATCCGCTGAACGTCTCGAGGCTGAGCCGCGCGCCGGCATCGGGCGGAAGCGCAAGCCTGATCGTACCCGAGTGGGATTCGAACTCGTACTTGCCCGCCGGATCCACGGAGCCCGAAAACGAGATTGGGCCACTGACCGTGCCTGCGCGGACCAGCTTGGCGGTGATGCCCGTGAGGCGTATCGGCCCGCTCACCGAGTTGGCTTCTACATCGCCGCGCACGTTCTCCAGGACCACGTGGCCGCTGACCGACTCGCCTTTCGCGCGGCCCTCGACGTTCCGCGCGCGGACTCCGCCAGACACGCTCTCGAACGAGAGCGACCTGGCGTCCTCGATCTCGATCGTTCCGCTGACGCTCTCAGCGTCAGTCTCTCCGCCGACGCCCTTTGCCGTGATCGGCCCGGAGACCGTCGCGAGGATCAAGCGGGCGCCGCGGGGCACGACAACCTTATAGATGGTCTTGCCAGTCGCGAGCCGGCCGTGTCCGACACGCGCCTCATGGTCGACGCGCAACGCGACGCGCGATCGGGACGCTGTGAAGCGAAGCGTGCCGGGCTGCGCGGTGCTCGCCTCGATCTTGACCTGGTCCCGCGACCACGCGGACACCTCGATCGTGCCGGAGATGAGTGACAGGTCGACTGTGCCGCGCGCGTTCAGCGGAACTATCGTGTCGACGCGGCTGCGCCCGTCGTTCTGCCCGGAGGCGACCATCGGAGCAGCCATCACGGCGGCGAGCGCCGCCCAGCGTATTTGAGCCTTCATGTTGATACCCATCATGCAAGAGGGGGCAGCAGTGCCGCCTGCCTGAGAAGTCGAACCTTGTTTGCCAATGCGGCGCTGAGCAGACCGGTCAGCAGCCTGCTCGCCGGATCGCTGGCGAGAGCCCGCTTGCTCTCCTCGATGGCCGCATCGATGACTCTGAGATTTCGTTCGAGGACCGCGATCGTCGTTGGGTCCAGTCTGGACCTCCGCTCCGCGATCGCGCCCTGCAGATCGTCGATCTCCCCGGTGTAGGCGCTGAACTCATCGCCCACCGTGAACGTCGCCGGGCTCGCGAGACCGGACTGGCCCGGCAGGGACCCCGATTGCACGGCGGCAATAGCGCCCGCGTTGGATGACGCATCACGCATTACCAGGTAGGTCGTACCGGCGGTCGCCATCACCAGGATCGCCGCCGCGCTCGCCAGCAGACGGGTGCTCACCACGATTCCGCGCGGCCGCCGCTGCGCATGCTGGTTGATGTCGGCGACCTGCGAGCCCAGGCGGGCCTCGATGCCGGGCCAGAGGTCCCGCGAGGGCTCGAGCACCGGCAGCTTCGCAACCGCCGCGCGGATCGCCTCGATCTCCTTTTCGGTCATGTCGTGTTCGCTCATGACATCAACGCCTTGCGAAGAAGTAAACGCGCCCGGTGCAGCTGGGCCTTGCTGCCGCCTGCCGTAATGCCGAGCATCCCTGCGAGCTCCTCGTGCTTATATCCCTCGACGTCGTGCAGCACGAACACCCTTCGCGCCCCTGGTGGAAGCCGCGCGATCGCGCGCTCGAGATCGATCCGCTCCCCGCTGAACGTCACTTTGTCGGGTCCCGCCGCCGCATCCCAGCTCTCCGCATCCCCATCCCCTCCCTGCTCGGTCAGTCTGCTGAGATCCAGCGCTTCGCTTTTCCGCGCGCTCAACACGACGTTCACCGCCAGCGAGTGCATCCATGTGGTGAACGCGCTCTCACCACGAAACAGCGGCAGCTTTTCCCAGATTCTCACGAATACGTCCTGCGTCAGTTCCTCGGCCCGCGTCGTGTTCCCCGTCATGCGAAGGCAAAGTGAATAAACCCTTCCCGTGTGCCGTCGGTACAGCCTTTCGAAGGCTATGCGGTCTCCCGCTGCAGCCGCCGAAACGTCGTCTGCTTCGACTGTTGTGCCGATGTGCTCGGGCATCGCCGCCGTGGCCATTCCAACGGTATTCATGTCCTTGTGCACTTTTAGACGGGGGCTTGGGCCAGAGGGTTTGAACAACTGCAACATTCGTCCGGGCGTCTCGTAAGGGCCCTGGCGCTCATTACGGCCGAAATCACCCCTGGTGTCACCCCCGGACCCCTGCCCTTCGCTTTGGAACCGCCTCAAGAGAGCTGCCTCTTGCTAGATTTCTAGCATATGCTAGTTTTCTAGCACTAAGAGACAGTTAACCCCGGACCAGCCAATGCCCGAAAATACCAACGGTCTCAGTCGACGCGAGCGGCAGATCATGGATTTCCTCTTCCAGGCCGGTAGTGCCTCGGTAAGCGACGTTCGCACTCATATCGCTAGCCCGCCTTCTTACTCCGCCGTGCGCGCGATGCTCCGGACGCTGGAGGAAAAAGGGCACGTCAGTCACCGGGAAGAGGGCCGGGCCTACGTATACGCCCCTACCGTTCGGCGGGATGCCGCGAGAAAATCGGCGCTGTCCCACATGCTCAAAACTTTCTTCGACGACTCCACGGAGAACGCCGTTGCCGCGCTGCTCGACCTCAAGTCGGCGAAGATGGACGCCGCGGAGCTCGGACGGCTCGAGCAGCTCGTGAAACGCGCCAAGCGCGAAGGGAGATGATCATGAATCTCGTTACCGGAATGGGGCCCGCCTTCCTCCTCATCGCCGACACCGCGCTCAAGGGCGCGGTGCTGGTCGGACTCGCGGCCGCCGCGGCCTACCTGCTGCGGCATCGCTCCGCCGCGGCGAGACACGCCGTCTGGACCGCGGCAGTGCTCGGTCATCTCGCCCTTCCGGTTCTAATACTGGTCGCGCCGGAGTGGCGGGTACCCCTGCTGAAGTCACCGGGCTGGATGGTGCCCGCGCAGGGTGGAGCCGCTGCGGGGTTGACCGCCGGAAGTTCCTCGGATGCGCAATTGGATGCGGCGACGGTGACGGCGGCGCCGCAAACGCCGCAAACTCCGGAGCCGGCCGCCGCAAATGCCGCGCAACCCTCGGTCCCTGCACCCGCTCCTGTCTCGACGGCGACAGCCCAGGCGCCGAACACCGTCTATTACCTGGCGCTCGCATGGATGCTCGGAGCCACATTCGTTCTCCTCAGGCTTGTCGCCGGCACCTGGCGCGTGTCGAGGCTCGCGCGCGAAGGCGCGCGCGTGGACGACGGCGAGTGGCTGTCGCTCGCTCAGCGCGTAGCGACGCGCGTCGGAATAGCCCGGCCGTTGACCCTTCTCCGCGGCGACCGTCTCGGAATCCCCGTCACATGGGGGATCATCTATCCGGCCGTTCTCCTTCCGCCTGAATCAGCGGAATGGCCGGAAGCACGCCGCCGATTCGTGCTCGCCGTGCGACGATTACGTCTTGCGCGACGGCACCGCGCCATCGCTCTACGCCGGCGAGCTGCTCGACATGGTCCGCTCGCTCAGCGCGCGCCGGCACGATCACACCGCTCCCGCGTTCGCGGCGCTGGCGATGGCGCGCCCCGCCGAGTTCGAGGGACGCATGCTCGCGATACTCAATCCCACCATCGATCGCAATCCTCTTCACAGCATGGGTACAGTCATGACAGCAGCATTCGTTGCGCTTCTTGCGCTGCCGCTCGCCGCGATCCACCCGTTCGGCGCGCCAGCCGTAAGAGCGGAGATTCCGGCGCCAGCTCCGGTCGGACTCGCCGCGCCCGAGCTACAGCCGAGCCCGGTCAACGTCGCCGGGTCGCTCGCCGAGCCCGTGGCGAGCGCCGCGCAGGGCCGGACGTGCGACGCAGCCGACGTCCGGATGGATGGAAGCACAATCCTGCACAGCACTCACACGGAAGCGAGCTCTTTGAGCTACCGCTACTTTACCACCGGCCGCTGCATCCAGGCGACGATCGTGGGACACCTGGAATTCTCCGACGACGAGCGCGCCATTGTTCGGGTCGGTGAGCGGGCTCACGGTTTCTTTCGCGAACGGCTGACCCGCAGCGATCGCTCCGTCGAAGTGCGACGCGGATCCGATGGCCGGCCGGTATATACCGCGCGCCAGAACGGGCGCGAAGTTGCTTTCGACGCGGGCATGCAAGGCTGGCTCGGGCGGTTTCTTCCGGAGCTCCTGCGCGAAGCCGGCATCAACGTTCCGGCCCGGGTCGCGCGACTGCGCACGAGCGGCGGCACCGCGGCAGTGCTCGCTGAGATCGAGCGCATCGACAACAGCGGGGCAAAGCGCGCCCATTATCAGGAGCTGATTCGCACGCCCTCGCTGCCATCCCGCGAGCTCGGTACGGCGCTGCGCCAGGCCGGGCGAGAGGTGACGAGCTCGGGTGACCTGCGCGGCATCCTGCAAAACGTCCCTGCGCAATCGCGCGGCGGCAGCGAGGTGCGCGCCGGGTTGGCGGAAGCGATCAGAGGGATCAAATCCAGCGGTGACAAGGCCGCCGTCCTCGCCAACTACGGCGACACCGACGACCCGGAGATGCTTCTGATGGTGCTGACGGAAGTCCGCGGCATCACGAGCGACGGCGACAAGGCCCGGGTTCTGGCGCGGCTCGCGCCGCGCGCGGTTGGCCACCGCACGAAGGCCGTGTGCGATGCCTTCTTCGAAGCCGCCGAGACGATCGAATCCGATGGCGATCTGGCTCGTACGCTAAGTGTCGCCATGAATGCAGGCCGTTCTTCCGAGGACGTCTCGCACGCAGTCATCCGCGCCACGGCGCGGATCTCCTCGGCTCGAGACGCATCACGCGTGCTGCAGGAGGTCGCTGGTAAAGGCCTGGTGAATACCGCGAGGCTACGGTCGGCGTACGTCACCGCGGCCCGCAACATCAACTCGGACGGCGACTTCCGCCGCACGATGGACGCGCTCCTATCACGCGAGGGAAATCGCTGATGCAGGTAGCTCTCAGGACAGGCATCGGCCTGGCCATCGCACTTACCGCACAGGCCGCCAACGCACAGAACACCCCGTCGCCGGCCCGCGCCGATACAGGCATGCGTGCGAACAAGGTCGTAACCGCGACGCGCGTTCCCAACGGATCCATCCGCCCCGACGGCCGCCTGAATGAGACGGTATGGGCGGATGTCCCGGCAACCACTGATTTCCTGCAGAAGCAGCCCGTCGAAGGCGGCACGCCGACCGATCAGCTGGAGATCCGCATGGCGTACGACGACGACGCGCTATACGTGGGAACCCGGGTCCGGACGCGCGAGCGTCGCCCGATCCAGGCCGCGATCAGCCGGCGCGACGCCGTATCGCAGTCGGAGCACATTCAGGTGTCGCTCGACACTTACCATGACAAGCGCACTGCATACACGTTCGTCATCACGGCGTCCGGCGTGCGCGCCGACTGGTATCACCCGAGCGACGACGAGCAAAACCGCGACAATTCCTTCGACCCTGTCTGGACGGCAAATGCAGCCGTTGATTCGACCGGCTGGACGGCGGAGATGCGGATCCCCTTCTCGCAGCTGCGGTTCACCCGCGCCGACAGCCACGTGTGGGGAGTCAACTTCGACCACTGGGTCCCGACGCGAAACGAAGAAGTATTCTGGATTCCGGTGCCGCGGAACGTCCGCGGCTGGTCGTCCTGGTTCGGTGAGCTGCGCGGCATCAGCGGCGTGCAGCCCACGCGGCGCCTCGAGATACTTCCTTATGTCGCGACGGAGGCAAAGCTCAACGCCGACCGGCATCCGCGGAACCCGTTCGACAACGGCGTGAATCTCACGCCGCGCGTCGGGGCCGACGTGAAGATGGGCGTAGGTCCGAACCTCACTCTGCAAGCGACCGTGAATCCCGACTTCGGCCAGGTCGAAGCAGACCCCGCCGAGGTGAATCTTTCGGCTTTCGAAACCTTCTTCTCGGAAAAGCGACCGTTCTTCCTCGAGGGGAGCCAGCTGCTGCCGGGCTACTTCTATTCGCGCCGCGTCGGCGCGCGTCCGCGCGGCCTGGCATCGTCCCACTTCGTGGACTATCCCGACAACAGCACGATTCTCGGCGCCGCGAAGCTCACCGGCAGGTTGCGCTCCGGAACGTCGATCGGATCGCTCCTCGCCGTCACCAACCGTGAGCATGCGCAGCTGTACGACACGACGACGAACGACTTCAGCAGGACCGTCGTTGCCCCGCTCACCGCGTATGGCGCGGGCCGAGTGCAGCGCGAGTTTGGTCGAAACGCATCCGTCGCGTCGGCCAGCTTGACGGCGGTCGAGCGTTGGCTGGATGACGACGGAAGCCTCGCCAGGCTGTTGAATCGGCGCGCGTACGCGGGAGCGACGGACGTGGTTCTCCGGCTCGCCGACCGCACTTACGAAGTGGCGGCACGGATCGGATTCAGTCAAATCCAGGGCGACACCAGCGCGATCCTGCTCGCGCAAAGGTCGAGCGCGCGCTACTTCCAGCGCCCCGACGCTACGTCCTACTACGTGGATCCGACGCGTACCTCGCTCACCGGGTTGAATTCCTTCGTCGAGGTTCAGAAGACCGGAGGCGGGCATTGGCGCGGTTACGCTTTTCTTGGCACGGAGTCCCCGGGCTTCGAGCTCAATGACGCAGGCCGGCTTGGCACCGCGGACGGCATTACCGCGGTCGGTCAGATCCGGTACATCGAAACCCGGCCCCGGAGCCGCTTGCTGCGACAATACTCGGTGTCGATGTCGCACGAGAACGAATGGAATTACGATCGCAACCGCCAGTTTGGCGCGATTCGCTCCGACGCCAGCCTTGAGTTCAGAAACTTCTGGACGCTGAACGTGACGGCGTGGCACGACGTGAACTCGCTCGACGCGCGCCTCACGCGTGGCGGTCCTCTGATGGGAACGCCGACGTCGAACGTCGGGATAATCCAGCTGAGCAACGCGGCCGGAGCGAACACGCGCTTGAGCGCGCGCATTTACCACGGCGTAAACCAGTTCGGCGCGCCTACCACGCGGTACAGCGGAGGCATCACCTACCGTCCGACACCGCGCTGGCAGCTGTCGGTGGATCCGAATTACCTGCACAGCGTGAATGCCCGCCAGTACATCACCACGCGCGCGAGCGGGCGCGCCGAGACGTACGACCGCCGCTACATCTTCTCGTGGATCGACCAGGACATCTTCCAGATGAACCTTCGCGCCAACTACACGTTCAAGCCTGATCTCACCCTCGAGGTGTACGCCCAGCCGTTTGCCGCGAGCGGACGGTACTACGACTTCGGCGAGCTGCCCGCTCCGCGGGCTCTGGAACTCCGCTACTACGGAACCGACGGCACTTCCGCGATAAAAAACGCGGACGGCTCCATCACGGTGACTGACGCCGCGGTGCCGGCGGCGGGCGGCGGACCCACGACGTTCACGCTCCCGTTACGCGACTTCAACATCCGCTCGCTCCGTAGCAACATGGTGGTCCGCTGGGAGTACCGGCCGGGAAGCACGCTCTTCTTCGTCTGGCAGCAGAATCGCGCAGCCGAGGAGACTCACGGGCGACGGATCGCGCTCGGCGACGTGTTCGATGGTTTCTCGGCGTCCGGCAACAACTTCTTCGCAGTCAAGGCGACGTTCTGGATGCCGGTGAAGTGATGGTTGAGCGATGAGTGGACGAGTGTCCCGTGAAGGTGCGTCTTAGCGAGCGCGGTTTGCTCGCGTAGCGCCGAAACGAGACACTCGTCCACTCATCGCTCACCATCACGGCTCATCAGTCACCTGCACGAACTCCGCACGCCGGTTCTGCGCCCACGCCGATTCGGCGGAGCCGGCAACGGCTGGACGCTCTTCACCCATGCTCGAGATATCGATGCGCGTCGCGTCGATTCCGTTGGCAACCAGATACGCCTTCAGCTCGGCGGCGCGACGCAGGCCGAGGGCAAGATTGTACTCGGACGACCCGCGCTCGTCCGTGTGCCCCGTTATCCGGACCCGGAAAGCCGGGCGCGCCTGAAGTGCGGGAATCTTCGCGTCGAGCGTGGCGCGCGATTCGGCCGATAGCGCGGCCTGGTCGTACTCGAAGTACACGGTACCGGTAATCAGCGCTATGGCTTCCGCTTCCTGCGCCGCGACGAGCAGCGCGGCCTGTCGCTCCCGCTCCCGCTCCCTCTCGAGCTCGCGCTCGCGGATCGCGCGCAGGCTGTCGTCCACGGCCTGCTGCCGGGCGCGCTCCATCGAATCGGCCTGCGCCGTGCTTATCGGCGTGGCGACCAGGGGCTTCATGCGCTTGCCGCACGCAGCCATCGAAAGAACGATCACGACACAGAGTGCCACTGTGGATTTCTTCATCGTCGCCCTTGGTTATTGGATGCCACGCATGCTACCTGATGAGAACCGGCGACCAGTCAGCCAGCCGCGCGCCAGCGGCGCGGGTGAGCTGTCTGAGCCGCCCCGACTCTGTATCGACTATCCACAGCTGCCGAGCGCCCGTCCTCGTGGATGAAAATACGACGTGCCGCGAATCAGGCGCCCACGAAGGGTCTTCGTTCTCACCGTCGCTCGTGTGCTGCCGGACCGAGCGATCACGCAACGCGAGCGTTGCGATCTGGAACGAACCTCCGATCTGCGCCTGATACACTACGCGGACTCCGTCCGGCGACCAGTCGGGTGAGGTGTTATCGCTTCTCAGCGCCAAGCTCGAAGTGGTCAGCGGCTGAGGGTTCGTGCCATCGGCATCCATCAAGTAGAGATCAGGCCGCCCCGCGCGCCCCGAGGTGAAAACGAGCCTCCGCCCCGCTGGATCGAACGACGGGCCGGTGTTGTCGCCCGAGCGCGGCGCCGTCAGCCGGCGCGGAGTCCCCTCGTCCGAAGCGCTCGCCAGCCACAAGCTGGTGCCCCCTTCGTCGCCGTGCGCGTAAACGATCGACCGTCCGTCCGGCGCGAACGCCGGTGTGATCGCGATCCCCCTCGGCTGTATCGCGCTGAGCCAGCGGGTCGATCCGGCGGCGAGGCCGGACACTCCCAGCCTCCACCGACCAGCGCTGACGCCCGCGAAGGCGAAGCCCGATCCGTCCGGCCGCCACGACGGCGACAGGGCGAGCTCGACCGAGGTCAGGCGACGCGCATTGGCTCCGTCGCTGTCGATCATCCATATCTGCCCGTCGCCGCCAGTGTACAGGACCCTCGTCTGCGCCGCGCCGCGCTCGCCGAATATCCAGAGCCCCAACTCGTCGCTCACTCCGTGCAGCGCCATCCGCCACCCCGGGCCGTACACGTCCACGGGTAGCGTGAACTCGGCTTCCCGCGCCAGCTTCCGCGCGCCGACGTCGTACACGCGCATCGTGAGACCCGCCGGAGTCAGCCGCGGCTCGACGATCGCCGTCGCCCCGAATGGCGCGAGGCGGCCGAAGTCGATCTCTCCGCCGGGGCGCGGGAGCAGCGCGCGGGCGGCGGTCGCATCGAGTGAAATGAGCGTGACCCGGTCGTCGAAATCCAAGTCGCGTTCAAGGATCCGTCGGACGGAATCCCCATCCGCTCCATCCACCGGCAGAACCAGCACAGCGGGCCTCGTGCCCGGCGTGTAGGTCAGCGCCAGGCGCACCCCCTCCGGAGGACGGGGGTCCTGCGCCAGCGCGGAGGTCCAGAAAGCCAAGGTCAGAACAAGAATCGCCATGGTGCGAGCGACGAGCGTGTGCATCAAGTATGAACCATATAGGTATCAGGTATCAGGTATCAGGTATTGGACACCGCGAACCGGCAGCAAACGTTGTTACTAATAGCTAATACCTAATACCTTTAATTCCGCACCCCTCTTCCACAGGGCTTTCGAATTGGAAACTCACGGTCCCCTCGGCACGCTCTGGGTCTCTTTCGGCCTGATCGCGTTTTACATCGCGCTGATCTGGATCAACACTCTGCTCGGAATCGTTCTGACTCCGCTTTTCATCATGCCCGGCACATGGCTGCAGGACAAGTACATGGCCCGGAAGAAGAAAAAAGAAGAATCCGAGCAGGCGCTCTAGCTCACCAGGGATAAAGCGCCCGATAGAAGGCGCGGTTTCTCACGATGGCTCGGACGTAGTCGCGAGTCTCGACGAACGGTATCCGTTCCGTAAAGACTTCGGGGTCGGCGGAGCCGGCCTTCGTGCGCCAGCGCGCGACCGGAGCCGCCCCGGCGTTGTAGGCAGCCAGTCCGTGCTCCAGGTGCGGATACGTCCTCAGCAGCTCCGCCAGGTGCTGCGTGCCGAAGTCGATGCTGATCGCGGGATCGTACAGCATGTCGATATCCCAGTTAGCGATCCCCCGCGAGCGGGCCATGCGCGTGCCGAGCGGCGGCATGATCTGCATCATTCCCCGCGCTCCTACTGGTGACGTAGCGCGCGGATTGAAGTTCGATTCCTGCTTGATGAGGGCAGCCACCAGCGCGGGATCCAGGTTGTTCTCCTTCGCTTCGGCCGCGATGCGCTCGCGCTCCAGGATCGGGTGCACCAGCCGGTAGCGGAGCGGGCTCCTGCCGTGCTCGTTCAGCACGCGCCAGCCGAGCGCGACCGCGCGGGAGGCTTCCGGCGTGCCGGAGAATGCGTGCGCCGTCGCGATCATCCGTCCAGGAGAATCGGACGCGTCCCGAAACAGCCTGTTGTATTCGTGGCGCTGCTCGACGGCCATTCCCAGGTCGTCCAGCAGCGCGATGCGGCGAAGTCCCAGCTCGAGCTCCTTCACCTTCGGCACCGTATCCCGCGTAGCGTCGCCGGTCGAGAGCGGCGTACCAAGCCTCCCGGATGCCAGGATGGTGTAGTAGGACGAAGGCTCGTCGGCCATGACCGACCGCCAGCCCGCGCGGCTCCGCGCGGTGTCGCCCAGAGCGTGATGCGCCCTGCCCGCCCAGTACCGGGCCGCGGTCGCGTCGCTGCTTTTTGGGTAGCGGGCCACCAGGCCGTCGAACTCCGATGCGGCCGTGCGGTGATCCCCCTGGATGAACGATATCAGCGCCCCGCGAAAGATCGCGATCGGCGCCTGCGACGAATTCGGGAAGCGGCGGACGATGTCGCGCAGCGCCGTTCTCGCATCGCCGTCGCGGCTCTCGTCCGTGGCCAGGTCCGCGAGCAGGAGCAGCGCGGTCGCGGCGCTCGGATCGTTGGGATGCTGAACCGTGACGGCGCGCAGCGTTGCGCGAGCCCCGGCGAGGTTGCGCATCGCGATCTGGGCGCGCGCGCGCTGGTACTGCGCGCTCGCCGCGAGCGAGGCCGGCGCTGTGATGCGCGCGTATTGCGCAGCAGCGTCGGCGTCGCGATTCAGCCTGGCGAGCATCTGCCCAAATGAAAAGCGGTCGCCGTTCGTCAACAGCCCGGCCTTTCCCGCTTCGTTGTACCCGATCGCCGCGCGCCCTGTCATGCCGATGCGCGCAGCCGTGCGCGCGATGGCCAGCTCCTCGGCGGGCGTTCGCTTTGCGAACGCGCGATCCAGCATGCCGATGGCTTCGCGGGAATCGCCGGACCCGGCGTTGGACCGAATCAGGGCGAGCAATCCGGCTCTGACCCCGTCGCGGGCGGCGTCGTCTCCCGCGCGCGCGAGGCGGAGTCGGAACGCGCTGATGGGAGCGCCTGCTCTGTCGTAGGCGCCAATCGCGCCTGCCATGTCGCCCGTGCGCTCGCGCGCCAACGCCTCGCTCATCGGCACTCGAGCGCGGGCGACTTCCGTGTCGATCCTGTCGTACAGCTCTTTCCGCGCGTTGCTGTCGGGAGTCACGCCGGCAGCGCGCAGGTACAGCCAGTCGGCGATCTCAGGCAACCGCTCGGCGGCCTCCAGATACACGATGCGCGCGCTGTCCAGCTGGTTGGCACGATCGAAGGCCCGCGCGCGCACAATGAGATCACGAGCAGGCTGTTCCAGGCTGACCTTGATGCTGTCAGCGTGGAGAGCGCCACGGTTTTCCGGCACCGACGTAGCAGTTGCCTGCCCGTCGCACCCGGTCGTGCACAGAAAAAGCGCGAGGGCGCCAAACATATTTGAAGTCACAGCCACCTTGCTCCTGGTAATTCGTCGGTGAGAAGCGCGTCGGCTTCGGTCGGGCCCCAGCTTCCTGCTCCGTAGGTCGGCATCTCGGGCGCCGGACGATCCGACCATAGCTGAATGAGAGGATCCATCACGCGCCATGCGGTCTCGACTTCGTCGCTTCTGGTGAACAGCGTCGCATCGCCGAGCATGGTATCGAGCAGCAGCGTCTCGTACGCAGAGTTGGGAGTCTCGCCGAAGGCATCCTGATAGCAAAAATCCATCTCGACCGGGGTCGTCTCGAACCCCGGCGTAAGCTCGTGCACGGTGCCGGGAGTCTTCACCTGGAACCGCAGCGCGATCCCTTCCCGCGGCTGCACGCGCATGGTGAGGAGGCCGGGCGGCACGTGCCCCGTTTCCGCCTCGCCGAAAATCATGTGCGGCGGGGATTTGAACTGGATCACGATCTCGGACTTTCGCTGCTTCAGTCGCTTCCCCGAGCGCAGGAAGAACGGCACTCCCTTCCATCGCCAGTTGTCGATCGCGAGGCGCATGGCCGCGAACGTCGGTGTCACGGAGTCCGCTGCGACGCCCTGCTCCGAGCGATATCCCGCCGCGTCCGGCGCCTGCTTCCCCGCGACGTACTGGGCACGGACCGCCGCCGCCTGTCCATCGTGCACCAGCGGGCGGAGCGAGCGCAGGACCTTGACCTTCTCGTCGCGCACGGCGTCTGCCTCGATCGCGATTGGCGGCTCCATGGCCGCCAGCGTCAGTAGCTGCAGCAGATGATTCTGGAACATGTCGCGCACGACGCCGGCTTCCTCGTAATACTTGCCGCGTGTCTCGACGCCCACCGATTCCGCCGCGGTGATCTGCACGTGCGAGATGTACTCGCGGTTCCAGAGCGGCTCGAAGATCGAGTTCGCAAAGCGGAAGACGAGGATGTTCTGAACCGCTTCCTTGCCCAGGTAGTGATCGATCCTGTACACCTGGTGCTCGCCCACGCGGTCGAGCAGGAGCGCGTTGAGTTCGAGCGCCGTGTCGAGGCTCCTGCCGAACGGCTTCTCGACGACGATGCGGCTCCAGGGCCGATCGCTGGAAGACGGCGTGCGCTGCATCAGGCCCGAGGCGGCCAGGTTGGACACCGTCGCTGGAAACACGCTCGGCGGAACCGCGAGGTAGAACAGGTGATTAGTCGCGTCCGCCTGCGGCTTGTCGATCAGCGCGAGCTTCTCGATGATCGCCGGAAATGTGTCGGGGTTCGCGAAGTCTGCGGACGAATACCACATGCGACTGGCGAGCCAGCTCCAGGCTCCCTCGTCGAGCGTAGTGAACCCCTCGGACTTCTCCAGCTCCGTCCGCATCAGCTCCCGGTACTGCTCGTCCGTCATGGCCTCGCGCGCAACACCCAGGAAGGCGAAGTCCTCGTCCAGCAGATTGTCCACGGCCAGCTTGTATAGAGCCGGCATGAGCTTCCTGCGCGACAGGTCTCCGGACGCGCCGAAGATGATCATCGTGCACGGGTCGGCGCGCTCGCGCAGCCTCTCCGGCGCGCCGCCCAACTGAACCGACGGCGCGACAGTGACTGGCGGACGGCCCTTACTCATCGCTCACTGATCACTGATCACTGATCACTTCTTCACCGCGTGTCCGCCGAATTCGTTTCGAAGCGCTGCTATGAGCTTGGCCCCGTACGACTCGTCCTGCCGCGACCGGAGCCGCATGAGCAACGCAAGCGTGATGACGGGGGCAGGCACGTCCAGGTCCACCGCCTCCTGCACCGTCCATCGGCCTTCGCCGCTGTCCGGGACAAACCCCTTCAACGCATCCACGTTTGCCGGATCTTTCAGCGCGCGCTCCGCCAGCTCGTTCAGCCACGACCGCACGACGCTCCCCCGGTTCCATAGCGCCGCGATCTTGTGCAGATCGAGATCGTACGACGATGCGTTGAGGATCTCGTACCCTTCAGCGTACGCCTGGAGCAGGCCGTACTCGACGCCGTTGTGGACCATTTTTACGTAGTGTCCGGCTCCGGCCGCGCCCACATGAGCATATCCGCCATCCTGGGCGAGCGCGCGAAAGATCTCCTCGCAGTACGAAACCGCGTCGTCCGCACCGCCGACCATCAGACAGTAGCCGTTTTCCAGCCCCCAGATGCCACCGCTGGTGCCGCAATCCAGGAGCGCGATCCCCTCATGCTCGAGCGAGGCCGCGCGGCGCTGCGTGTCGTGGTAGTTGGAGTTGCCGCCGTCGATGATGATGTCGCCGGCCACGATGCCGGGCTTCAGCGCCTCGATCGTCTCGTCCACAGGCGCGCCGGCGGGGATCATCAGCCACACGATCCTGCGGGCGCTCAACAGTGACAGAGCTTCGCCCGCGTCGCGCGCCCCGATCCCGCCGAGCTTCACGTATTCCGCGATCGCGGCGGGATTGCGGTCGTGCACCACCACGGAGTGGCCCGCGCGCAGCAGTCGCGCGCTCATATTTCCGCCCATCTTTCCGAGCCCGATCATTGCCAGCTGCATTACGCTCCCTTTGCGGTGCGGCTCGGCCGCATCAGTCCCCTTTCGCTTCGATCTCCATCAACACGGCCCTCGCAGGTGCACCGTCCATGCCTGCGAGTCTGAGCGGAAGACAGATGAAGTCGTACTGCCCGGGCGCGATCCCTCCCAGCTGCAAACCCTCGACGATCACTATGCGGCGCTCGAGCAGCGTGCGATGGGTGCGGTGATGGCCGGAGCGAAACTGCTCGATTGATAAATAGTCGATGCCCACGAGCTCGACGCCCTTCTCGGCGAGGAACTCGGCGCCGTCGGGCGCGAGGTAGGTGTAATCGCGCGTGAATTCCGGCCGCTCAAGCAGCGCGGAGTTCCGCGTCTTGAGAAGAACGCGCTTCGCCCCGTCGATCGCGTGCCCGCCAAGCTCCCCGGCGCCGATCTGCATGACGTCGTCGGCGAACTCGAGAACCGTCGCGCGCCCGATGAGTCGGTCCAGCGGGAGATCATCTACGGTCTGCCCGTCGTCGAAGAAATGCTTCGCCGCGTCCACGTGGGTGCCGGTGTGCGAGCCAAAGACGATGGTGCTGACGTTGGCGGACGCGCCCTCGGCGATGGACTGCTGCGGAGCTACCTCGGTGGCCGGGTTGCCGGGGTAAATCAGGCCGCCAGTGGCCAGCGGGACGGAGATGTCGAATATTTTCCGCATCTACCTGGTTGACAAGCGAAAAGCGCTGCGCACTGCGTGCTGCGCGCTACGCCCTCGCGACATTGTCGAGGGAGTATGGCTCCCGCCCTGACGCAGGGAGCCCATGACTACGGTTGAGTTGCCAGCGTGCTCGGACAATACCGAATCAGACACCGCAGCCCGACAGGGCGCAGGGCGCAGCACGCAGTGCGCAGCGTAGTTCAGGATGGTAGCCCGCTCGATGAATTTGCGCTGAGAACGAATCGCGGAATCTCGGCGGAGAACTCTCCCCCATCCGGCAGCATGAAATTGTACTGCCCCTCCATGTGCCCCTCCGAAGACTTGAGCACGCAGAAGCTCCGGTATTCGTGCACCTGCCCGGTGGCAATGAGCGGCTGCTGGCCGACCACGCCATCACCCATCACTTCGGTGTCCTCGCCGATCGAGTCGTGGATCAGCCATCTGCGAGACAGCAGCTGTGCCGGTCGCTCGCCGACGTTCTCGATGCGCACGAAGTACGCAAAGACATAATGGTTGCGCGACGCGTCGGACTGGTCCCGCAGATACACGGGGCGCACCGTGATGCGGATGCCGAGCGTTTCCCTATAGAAAAAATCTTTGGACATGTGTGTTTGATTCCAACTTTAGCGGTCTTCGGGGTTGTACCACCGGCGGCGGATTTCGTTCGCCACGATCCACAAACCCGACCGACAAACGCTACTTGGACGCCGACTCCACTACTCCACGACACTCGCCGAACCCAACGGTCACGAATCCAGTCCGCCTGCATGACCCGCGCATCAGGACTTCGTCGCCGTCCTCGAGAAAGCAGCGCTCCTCGCCGTTAGGCAGAGTTATCGGCTTCGCTCCGCGGCTGGTCAGCTCCATCAGGCAGCCGCGCGAATCGTCGCTGCTGCCGGATACGGTGCCACTTGCAAGAAGGTCGCCGGGGCGGAGGTTGCAGCCGTTGCTCGCGTGATGCGCGAGCATCTGCGCGGGCGTCCAGAACATGTCCGCAAAGCTGCCGCGGCTCAACCTGACCGGCTCGGCGCCGTCGGCCCGCATTTTCTCCGTGAGCAGCAGTACCTCGAGCGTGAGTGCCAAGCCACCCTCCTCCTCGTTCGCCGCCGAGAACAGGTACGGCAGCGGCGACGGCTCATCCGCGCCACGTGCGCGCGCCGGCGCCCGGAACGGCGCGAGCGCCTCCGAAGTCACGACCCATGGGGAGACCGTCGTCGCAAAGTTCTTCGAGAGGAACGGGCCCAGCGGCTGGTACTCCCACGCCTGTATGTCGCGCGCCGACCAGTCGTTCACCAGGCAGAATCCGAAGATGCTCTCCTCGGCGCGCCCGATGGGAATCGCGTCGCCGCGCCGGTTGGAGCCTGCAACGTAGAAGCCAACTTCTGCTTCGTAGTCCAGCAGCCTGGACGGCCCGAACGAAGGAGCCTCCGCGTCGGCCGCCTTCGTCTGGCCGCGCGGCCGCCGCACGGTCGCGCCGCTGGCCACAATCGAAGACGCACGCCCGTGATAACCAATCGGCACGTGCTTGTAGTTGGGCAGCAGCGGATTATCGGGCCGGAACATCTTCCCGATGTTTGTCGCGTGGTCCACGGACGCGTAGAAGTCTGTGTAGTCGCCGATGTCCGCCGGAACGTGCATCCGCGCGTCGCTCATGGGCACCAGCAGCGATGCGGCTGCGCGCGCGCCCGACCCGCCGGACTCCTCGTCTCGCAGCAGCCGGCTAAGCTCGAGACGCAGCCCGGAAACGGACAGCCGGTCCGCGGTCATCAGCGCGTTCAAGGTGCCGGATCTGCACGCCTCCGCCGCGGCGAACGCGGCATCGCTCTCCAGCAGATTCGCTTCGAGACACGCGCTCACATTCAGAATCTGGTCTCCGATCGCCACGCCAACGCCTGGCCCGCCCGGTCCGCGCGAAAACACGCCGAACGGAAGATTCTGAATCGGAAAATCAGTGGTCTGCTCGTTCGCCGAAGCCACCCATGACCTCAACGCCGGGTCGTGCGTCTCGTTGATCGCGGTCATCCGATCAACCCGGCTGCCAGCATCTCGTCGACCGGCTCGCGGAACGAGCACGACCCGAAGGACGCGGCGAATTCGCGCGCGCCTGAAATGTCATCGGCTGAAATGACGAGCCCGCGCCACGTGATGCCGGTGTCGCCAAAGCTGAATGCCTTCAAATCCGACTCCATGAGAATGTCATGCGCGTTGTCCCGGGAAGCGCCGGCGTAAAGCGCGGCCGCTGCGATGAACACGTTGAGAAATCCGTACATCGCCGCGCGCTTGCTGCCGCTTTCATAGGTAAGAGGATACTGCGAACGTATCAGATGATGCAGTCCCGCGGTCGCCTTGAACGGGAGCCTGCGCGCGGCGCATGCGGCGAGAAAATCGATCACCTCGTGCGGTGCGGGAAACGCGTCGCCCGTCACGCCTCCCATGCGGATCTTGGCCCTGGCGCCGGAGCCCTCGACGCTGTCCGCGATTGCAGCCGGCCTCCCGCTCGAAGTCTCGATGTACAGGGTGAAGAAACCGGGCACCGCCGCGCGCGCTATTTCTGGATCCAGTCCAGCCTGGGCGCGCATCTCGATCGTGTCGATTATCGCGTGGCCGAGCTCCGAGCCCTGCCAGTGCCTGCAGTTGAATTTGAGGGCGGCCTGCACGTCGGCCGCGAGATCGTCGCCCGCGAGCGCGGCGAGCTTCCACGCGATCGATCCTTCTCCGCTGCTCAACAGCTCCGCCGAGGCCGCGTCGAACTCGCCCAGCCGCGCGATGGGAACCACGAACCGGCCAAGAATCCAGGAATGCGGTCCGCGAAGATACTCCGCGTAGTTGCGCATCGCGTCGGACATGCCAAGCTGCGCCGGCGGGAAAAGGCCGGCGTAGTCGACCAGGCCGGTCGCGAGCGCCCGCAATGGCGGCCGCGTCGATCCGGCAGGCTCGGGCTTACTCAACGCGCAGCAGGCAGCTCCATCAGCAAAAACTAATACGGCGGCGCGCCGCATCAGTAGTTACGAACGACCTTCCCGAGGGCCCCCGCCCCCGGGGAAGGTCGGAGCTAATTGCCGGGCTTCTGCGTGATGAGCGTCGCGATCGCGGCGGGCGGCGTGAACGCCGCGGGCTGCATCGGTCCGTATTCGTACGACGTGATCGTCATGACCTGCTGCTGATTCATGACCGTCAGCGTGATCTTCGTGGGCTGTTTGAGTCCGGCGAATTCCTTGTACTCCGTGAACTCGCTCACAGATTCAACGGCACCCATGGGCGTTTCCTGCTTGGAGAATCCTCCAATGAGGAGTCCCGACCCGGTGGAGTAGCAATCGAACGACTCACGACCGCTCTTCCACGTGATCTTCACCTTGTAACACTCCTCGCTGCCGAGCGTGACCTTCTCGGTCGTCTCCATCGACGCGATGTTCGCCGACTCGCGCAGCACCGAGGCGTATTCGGCCTCCTCCATCATCTCGGCGAGCTCGGCTCCGTCTTTCAGCCGGGGACCCGAGAACGGATCCATAGACCAACCGTTGGTGCCGTCGAAGCCCTGCAGGATTTCGCCCGCGCCCGGGATGGTGATCTTCATCAGGACCAGGTTCGGATGGCCACCGGCGACGTCGAGCTCGCCGGCCATGCCGGCCGCAGGCATCTCGAACGTGCCCTTCGCACGGAAGAACTGGTGACGGACGACTGCGTCGCGCCCGCCGATGGCGACGACGTGTCTGGCGACAAGATCCCTGGCCGCGGGAAGCGGAGTAGCCTGGGCCAGCGCGATCGCCGGGACGAAAACGAGGGCAGCGGCGAGTGAAGCGATGCCGCGACGAACAAAGGAAGCGGACATAGAACCTTCTCCTAAGACTGGGTGGCTGATGGCTGGCGCTGAATATCGGTGAGAGCGAGGCATAAACGGGTAACGATCGGGATCCCTATCAGTGAGCAGCTTATCGCTCCCGTATCCAGCGGACTGCGGCCAACAGCGCCGCGTCACGGCCGGCCAGGAGGTCGGCCCGCGTCACGGGCTGCACGACGTCGGGGATAACACCCCTGACCTCGAGCCTCGTTCCGTCCGGGAGGGTGTAGTCGGAGAATACGTGCATCAGCACGTCGCCGTTGGGCAGTCGCCTGGTCAACGCCGGGAGGGCCTGGCCGGACGTCGTATCCCCGAACACCCTCGCCCGGCGGAGGTACTGCATCCCGGCAGCGAAAATCTCGCTCGTGCTCACCGATCCCCCGTCCACGAGGATCGCGACCGTTCCTTCATGGATGCGCATCGGCGCGCCTGTGAGCGACACCCGCCTCGGATTCGTGACCAGCCGGAGGTCGTTGCTGCGCGTCCGAAGGATCCCGAGGGGAACGACGCTGTCGACGAAGTATCCGGCGACACCCATGGAGAGGCCGGCAATGCCGCCGGGATTGCCGCGCAGATCGAGCACCATACCGCGGCAGTCCGACAGCGCCTGCATGGCGCGGTCGAACGCCGGGCTTATTGGCGTCAGCCAGATGTTGAAGCTGACGTAGCCGACGCACCCGGGAGTCGCGGCGATTCGCGAATGAGTCAGCAGCACATTGAGCGGCGGGAGGTTCCCGAAGCGCGCGATCTCGCCCGGCTCGCGGCGGCGCGTGATGCGGAGATGTCTCGCACGCCCACTGCCGTCGACGAAGGCGGCAGCGACGACCGATCCGGAATCGCCATCGAATCGCCCGCGCAGGCGCGCGCCGGCCAGCCGAAAAGCCTCGTTCCTGGCGCGCGGATCGGGCAGCGCCATCGCTGCGGCGAGCGCGGGCGCCGCCGAAAAGCCATTCGCTTCAGAGATGATCCAACCCGTGCGCACTCCCGCCGCGAACGCCGGCCCGGCCGAATCGATTCGCCACACCAGCGGAGCGCCGTCCACGACGCGCACCTCGATCCCGACGTCACCGCCTCCCTCGCTTTCTGAATCATCGTCCTCCGCGGCCATGGTCACGATCTCGGCGGGAATCAGCCCGAAATGCGATTCGCCCATGCGTCCGAGCATCGACCTGATCGTGGCGCGCAGCTCGCCCACCGTGCGGGAAGCCGCGGCGCGCGGGCGCAGCTCGGCGCGCGCTCCGTTCCAGTCGATGCCGCGGAAAGTCGAGTCGTAGTACGTCCTGTTGATAGTGCTCCACGCCGAGTCGAAGGTCGCGACGGCGAGGGCGGGGTCGATCGGTTGGTCAGAGATCGATGCCGGGGCCGGCAGGGGCGAGGTCGCGCACGCGCCAAGGGCAAGAGCGGACAAAAACGAAAGGCATCGGGTCATGAAATGGTAACGTGACAGGGGGAAAACTCGGGCGACGAGCAGGGATGGGTAACTGGTCGTAGGTGATGGTTTTGGTTCCACGACTGGTAATGGTTAGCGGTCATTGGTCGGTGGTCGGTGGTAAAGCGGCAACCCTCAACCGTCAACCGTGAACCGTCGACCGTCAACCCGTGGTTGACCACAACCATCACCTACGACCAGTTACCCATCCCTGTCGTTAGGCAGCCCACAACCGCGCCCACTCCTCACATAGCCCGTAGCACCGCCGCCCTCACGTCGGAGAGCTGCCCGAGGCAGCGCGCGCGAACCGGCGCCCACAGCTCGCCCTCTCGGCTTTGCGTGCGCCGGCGGCACTCCTGGTCGCGGTACACGAGCCAGCTCCGCTGCTCGGCGCGAAGCTCCCGCACAGACGCCGGGTCGGGCGCACCGGCCGCAATCCCCGCGTCCCGCCGCATCCGCTCGATGACGCCGCGGTACGCCGCGTTCAAGCCGACATCGTACTGCGCCAGGAGAGACAGGAGACAGCTCCGCTGGTCGGCAGCGGCGGGCGACTGGCATTCAGCCGCCGATGCGCCAAGGCGGACGGGGGCGGCTGGCGGGACAGGCGTTGGCGTGGGCAGCGTACGCGGAGCGGGTGCCGGCGGCGCGGGCCGCGCGCGCGGTGCCGCCGGTACAGGACGCGTCGCAACCTCAGCGCGCGTGGGGGCCTCGGCGCGTTGCGGAGCCTCGGCGCGCAAGTCGGCGTCCCGGGCGTTGCGGGCTTCGCTTGCGTCCGATGTCGCTTCAGGTACCGGCACATCGTCGGTGAGCCCGATCGCCGTATCCGGCTCGCCGTCATTCAGCGCGTCGTTGACGCGGGCGAGATCCATGGCGAGTGTCGTGTCTTCGACGAGCAGCTCGTCCGGGGTCTTGCCCGAATCACGGTCGCAACCGGGCAGGGCGAGCACGAGCACGAGAACAAGAGACACGGGAATGCGCATGCGTGGCGAAAACGCACGCGCCGTGCCATGCGCCGACCGCTCCGCGCACGTGGATGGCTTTGGGCGCACAGTCCCGGGGCTCTAGACCAGCGCGCTCTCCACGTCCGAAAAGTCCGGATCCGGAAGTTCGGCGTACACAGGGTGCGACAGGTAGCGCTCACCGAAGTCGCAGATTACCGAGACGATCAGCTTGCCCGCATTTTCAGGACGTGCCGCGACCTGCAGCGCCGCCCACGTGATCGACCCCGAGGAGATGCCCGCAAAAATGGCTTCCTCACGGGCCAGCCTCCGCGCCGTCGCGATCGCCTGATCGTTATTAACGCGAATCACCTCGTCGTAGATCGCGGTATCCAGATTCCCCGGGACGAATCCCGCCCCGATTCCCTGCTGCTTGTGAGGCGAAGGTTCGCCGCCGGAGAGCACGGGACTCTCGTCGGGCTCGACGGCCACTATCCGAATGTCGGGCTTTTGTTCGCGGAGGTATCGGCCAGCTCCGGTTATCGTTCCGCCGGTGCCGACACCGACGACGAAAACGTCGATCTTCCCGTCGGTGTCTCGCCAGATCTCCGGCCCCGTCGTGCGATAATGAATGTCCAGGTTAGCGGGATTGTCGAACTGCCGTGGCATCCATGCCCTGGGTCCCAGCTTGGCGAGAATCTCTTCCGCACTCGCGATGGCGCCTTTCATCCCTTTGGGACCCTCTGTCAGAACCACGCGGCAGCCGAGGGCCTTCAGCATGTTCCTGCGTTCTAGCGTCATCGTTTCCGGCATCGTGAAGACGCACCGATAACCGCGCGCAGCGGCAGCATACGCGATGCCGATTCCCGTGTTGCCGCTGGTCGGTTCCACGATCAGCATGCCCGACCGGAGGGCACCGCGCTGGATCGCGTCGTCCACCATCGCCGCGCCGATTCGATCCTTCACCGAGTTGAATGGATTGAACCCCTCGTGCTTGACGACTACGCGCCCCGCGAGCCCCCGCCCGAGCCGCGTGAGAGCGATCAGCGGAGTGTTCCCGACCGTCCCCGTAATGTCTTCGAAAATTCTCTGCATCAGGTGCACTCCATTCGTGAATGATCGATTCGTCTGGACGCCTGCCTAGCCTTCACCTTGAGCTAGGTACCAGTCCGGGAAAGATGAACGATACCGGCGGGCACCTGGAGTTCGTGACGGTTCAACCTGATGCGGGCGACGATCGCGAAGTTTCCTTCCCCGATCGAATCACCCAGAATTTCCGCGATCGGGATTGTCGTCGCGAATTGGGGTCTCGTCACTGAGTCGCCTCGGGGAATGTCGGCACGCAACGCGATGCTCGGGTAGAAAACCGACGGGCCGCCACGGTGAGATTTCTGTAGTTCATAAGTCCGCTCGTCCCAGGCAGCCGTTGCCGACCCGGCCGGGTACACGACGATTCTAATTGGCTCGGTGCCATAGATTATTGGTTGGAGAACCGGACTTACGTTGTAAATGGTGACGCGGGCTCTCAGCACGCTGCCCGAGTCGCTGCGGTTTATCGCGCTCTTCCCTCCCGTCCGCAGGCCTTCGACGCTATCGATGCGACGGTCATAACCTGGTTCGGAGTGACGAGGTTGGGGCACTGAGCACGCTATTAGAGCGCAGGACGCGGTGCAAAGTGAAAAGGCTTTATGCATTGAAACGATCTCCGTTGAGAATCTGACGTCAGCTACGGTCGGCGCCATCTTGGGCGTGGTAATGAGCAAGTCTGGCTTGGTTTTTTAAATCGATCTGGTAAAAGAAGGCACGACACACTACCGCGATGCACGTGCAGCATTCGGAATGCTATAGAGCAGGTCCGCTAACAGAATCAGATGTGTTAGGCCCCGCGCATACTCTCTAGCTCGCGCGCGAGTATGCCCGCCACCTTCGACCAGTCGTACCTCTCGCGCGCCACCCTGGCGAGCTCAGCACGGTAGCGCGGCGCCAGCGCCACGGCCTCGGGGACGCGAGCCACGATGTCTGCGGTCGTCCGGACCGGATCAAGCTTCATCGCGTTCGCCGCTTCCGTGCCGAGCTCGTCCGCGACGGCATCAATGCTCGCGGCCATGCCGCCGGTGTACGTGCCGAGCGGAAAGCAGCCGGACGCGAGCGCCTCGAGGAACACGAGTGGGCCGGCCTCGCGCACCACCGAGGGAAATATTCCCACGTCGCAGCAGGGAAAGAGAAAGCGCAGCTCGCGATGCGTGAGGTAACCGGTGAACACGACCGATTGCGCACTCACTCGCTCCTTCGCGATCGCAAAATACCGTTCCAGCTGCCCGTGGCGAGCAAGATCGAGGAAGTAGTCCGCGATTCCCTCCAGGCCACTGCCGCCACCACCTTCCAGGTCTCCCTCGAGGGCACGCCCCCGTACAACGATCTCCTGGGCGAGCGCGCGATCGCCGTGCTCGAGCGCGTACAGTAGCGCCTCCATCGGCTCGCGCAACGGGCCGTGCCCCACGATCACGAGACGTAGCTTCGGAACCCTGTCCAGCAGCAGCGGCAACGCCGCGATCACGGACTGAATCCCCTTCATGGAGATGATCCGGCCGGTGAAGAGCAGTACTTGCTCCGACTCCCATTCGATCGCGGCAAGCTTCTCCTCGACGTCCGCATCCGGCGTCTTGCCGTCGTATTCCGCGGCCGCGTTCAGGGCCAGATTCAGCTCATCCCCGCACGCGCCGCTCGCGAGCCGCGCACGGAGCTGCTTCGTCAATTCAGCCGTCCGTCCCCGCCGCTCCCCAGCGAGTCCCGCCGAAAGTCGCCCGATGTTCGCGCGCCGCTCCTCGCGGCCGACCGGGGTGAACCGCGCCGTGTCCACGCCCAGGTTCAGCTCGACGATTTTCGCCGGTAGTTCGGTCACGCCGGGAAACACCGCGTCGAGTCGCGACCGCATCTCCGCGCCGATCGCGAACACCCGACCAGCATCCACGAGCGCCGCCGCCGCATAGTCCGCGAATCGGGGATCCTTCTTCACCGCGTACTCGATGTCGCTCCCGTGTGGCATCACGGCGTACGGCACCCCGGTCTCGCGACGCACGCGCTGCGCCACGACCGGCATCAGGACGGCGTGGTTGGCGTGGATCGCGGTTATCCGGTTGTCACGTACGATGCGCTCGATGATGCGCGAGTGCAGCTCGATGTAGTCCTCGATCTCCCTCGTGTCGAGCGCGATCATCGGCACCGCGCGCGAATGCTCCTCGTACCGGTCGGGAACGAACACGGGCAGGGTCCCGCCGAGGATGGGCTGGTGCAGGATACACTTTCCCGGGTACGGCGTCTCGCGCTCGAGCGTCCGCTCGGCTTCGCCCGCGAGGGAATGGCGAAACGCGGCGGAGATGAAATCGTACCGGTCCGGATGATTCTCCTGGCAAACCAGGTGCACCGTTTCGCCAAGGCGGCACAGCCCCGCGACGACCGATCTCGTCCAAAGATTGCTGCCCGATCCTTCGAGGAGCCAGGCATGGAGCAGACCGATCATCCGACCTCGCCGTTGAAGTAGCAGCGGGGAGACTCGAACTCCCGACCTCACGATTATGAGTCGTGCGCTCTAGCCAGCTGAGCTACGCTGCCCTGAACCCCCGCAGCGCGGGAGTGTACTTATGCAAACGGCCGGCCCTTTCGGACCGGCCGCTGGTTGTCGCATAGCGGGGGCGGGATTTGAACCCGCGACCTTCGGGTTATGAGCCCGACGAGCTACCAGGCTGCTCCACCCCGCGATAGTCTCGAAAGATGACCCCCTCCAAGGCCAGGGTCAAGGCGATCTGACCGATTTCTGGAGTTACGGGTCCTTTTCGCGGGTGCTGTCGGCACCCGCGAAGCGATACAACAGCTCCTTGTCGCCACGAACCATCCCGAACTCCTCGCGGGCAATTTTTTCCTGCACCGCGGGGTCCGTCTCGATCGCTTGGAGAGCCTTCTCGAGCGAATCCACCAGCCGCTGCATAGAGTCCACCTCGGCGCGCATCCGCCGCTTCGCCACGAACTGCCGCGCGACGTCGGCAGTGCTGTACTCTCCACCCTGAACGGCGAAGTACGCCGCGGCAAGCAGCGAGAGGAAAAGCGCGATCTTCGCCACCGGCAGCTTATTCATCGGACTGGTGCCGAATTAACAGGCAGTTAGCCGACAGCCCAATAGCAAACAGACACCAGCGCCCCTCACAGCCCGTACACGGCGCCGCCCGGATACTCCGCCAGAGTCCCTAGCTGCTCCTCGATCCGCAGCAGCTGGTTGTACTTGGCCACGCGGTCCGTTCTGCTGGCCGAGCCGGTCTTGATCTGACCGGCGCCGGTAGCCACGGCCAGGTCCGCGATGAAGGTGTCTTCCGTCTCGCCGGAGCGGTGTGAGATCACCGACTGGTACCCGTTCCCGCGCGCGAGCTCGATGGCCTCGAGCGTCTCGGTCAGCGTTCCGATTTGATTGACCTTGATGAGAATCGCGTTCGCGACATCCCCCTCGATCCCCTTCGCCAACCGCTCGGTGCTCGTGACGAAGAGGTCGTCGCCGACAAGCTGGCAGCGGTCGCCGAGCGCGGCGGTGAGCTTCGCCCACCCATCCCAGTCGTTCTCCGCCAGACCGTCCTCGATGGACACGATCGGGTACTTGTCCAGCCATTTGCCGTACAGCTCGATAATCCCGTCCGCGTCGTAGCTGCCGCCGCCGCTCTTCCTGAACGTATAGCTGTTGGTCTTGAACAGCTCCGACGCCGCGCAATCCAGCGCGATCGCGATCTCGGTGCCGGGAGCGTAGCCGGCCTTCTCGATGGCCTCGACCACTACGCGCAAAGCGTCTTCATCGTTCTCGAGATTCGGCGCGAAGCCGCCTTCGTCGCCGACGCCGGTGGACATCTTGCGCTTTACCAGAACTTTCTTGAGCGAGTGAAACACCTCCGCGCCCATGCGCAGCGCGTCGGAGAAGGTGTCGGCTCCGATGGGGACGACCATGAACTCCTGCAGGTCGACGGTGTTCGTCGCGTGCGCGCCGCCATTCAGGATGTTCATCATCGGGACCGGCATCGTGCGCGCCATGGGACCGCCGAGATACCTGTACAGCGGGAGCCCGGTGTCTTCGGCAGCGGCGCGCGCGGTAGCGAGCGACACGGCCAGGATCGCGTTCGCGCCCAGCTTGCCCTTGTTCGGCGTGCCATCGAGATCGATCATGACCCGGTCGATCGCGATCTGGTCGGCCGCGGTCATGCCGTTGAGCGCCGGCGCGATTCTCTCGACTATGCTCTGCACCGCCTGCTGCACGCCCTTCCCTCCGTACCGCTCGTCGTCGCCGTCGCGAAGCTCTAACGCCTCGTGCTCGCCGGTCGACGCGCCGCTCGGCACCGCCGCCCGGCCGAACGCGCCGCTCGCAAGCGTGACGTCGGCTTCGACGGTTGGATTGCCGCGGCTGTCGAGAATCTCACGGGCACGAATGTCGATGATGGTAGGCATGGGACCGAAGTGATTAGTGATTGGCAATTAGTGATCAGCGGTCGCCACCCGCGTTCAGCCGCTCTTCCACTCCGTATTTCTCGCGAAGCACCGCACTCATGCGCGACCGCACGACCTCGACGAGCCTGCCCCGGTCGTCGTACGCGTATTCGGCCGTCGGAATCGGGTCGAGGAAAGTTACTTCTATTACTCCCGGTTTGATCGCCCAGCTGCCCTTGCGCATACGCTCGAAGGTGCCGTGAATGACCATCGGAACGACCGGCACGCCGGCGGTGATGGCCAGCACGAACGGGCCTTTCTTGAAGGAGCGCAGCGCGTACTCCGCGCCGCGCGTTCCCTCGGGGAACACCACCACGGAATTCCCCTCCCTGATCTTGGCAGCCGCGCGCTCCAATGACCCGAACGCCGCCTTCCTGTTGCCCCGGTCGATGGGAACCATTCCGATCCAGCGGATCGCCTGCCCGAAAACCGGGATCCGGAACAGCTCCGCCTTGGCGACGTACTTCCCGCGCGGCAGCACCGCGGCGCTCGCCAGCACGTCGAACCAGCTGACGTGATTACCCACGAAGATTCGAGGGGCATCGCCCGCGGTGTGCTCCGCGCCTGCCACGCGAACGTCGGCGCCGGCCACCCACAGCAGCGACTTCGCCCACCATCGCGGGATGTCGTCATAGACGGAGCCGGCTCGATCGGGGACGCGGAACAGCCTGGCGATGACGAGCAGCATCGTAAGCAGGGGCGTCACGACGAGCGCGGCAATTGCCACGAGTACGAGTCGCACTATTCCTCGAAGTGATCGTAGCCGGCGGGACTTTCGACGCGGCGACCGTCCACCGTCACCTCCACCCCCGGCTCGCCTTCGCCCGACACATCGCCGATCTCCGTAAGAGCCAGATCGAACTCCCGCTCGAAGGCCGCTGCATCGAGCGCGTCCGGGCACGCCAGCAGCAGCTCGTACTCTTCGCCGCCCGCGAGCGCGTCCTCGAGGGAGACCGAGTCACAGAGCGGAATTTTCTCACCGCTCACGTGCAGCATGGCCCTGCTCGCCGCAGCGAGGTGTCGCGCGTCGGCGACGAGCCCGTCGGATATGTCGATCGCCGCGCGCGCGCCGTGATCCGCGAGCCAGCGTGACTCCTTCAACCGCGGCACCGGATGACAAAACCGGTCGCGGAAGACGGGCGCTGGAACTCTCCCGGCCTGAAACTCACGCAGCGCCGCCGCGGGACCGCCGAGCCGGCCCGTGACGTACAGCCGGTCTCCCGGCCGCGCGCCACCGCGCGTGAGTGGATGCGATGTCGTGCCCATGACGGTCAGTGTAAGCGAGAGGCTTCCGCCGCGGCTCACGTCGCCGCCGAGCACGCGCGCGTCGGCCGCGGCCAGGCATTCACCCACACCGTCCGCAATCTCGCCCGCCTGCGCAACGTCTGCCCCGGGAAGCGTGAGCGCGAGAAACACCCCGATCGGCATTGCCGCCATCGCGGCGAGATCGCTCAGCGCCGCGGCCGTAGCGCGATAACCGATCTCGCGATGCGTGAGCCATGCCGTGCGGAAGTGAACGTCCTCGACGCTCGTATCGGTGCTCACGACCAGCTGGATCCCCGGCAGCTGGACGAGGGCGGCGTCGTCGCCGATGCCGGTCGCGAGCGGGCCCCAGCGCTCGAGCATGGCCCGCACGATGTCGAACTCGCCGCCGGCCCCGAGCGGGACGTGCCCCGCCGAATCGGCGCCGTGCTTCATCGAATCGCGGGGAGCTCGGCGAGCACGCCGGCGGCGAGCGTCTCCCGCCGCGGCTGCCAGGCTTCGGGGAGCATGCGCAACACATCCTCCAGCGTGGTGCCGCGCGAGTTACGGTCGCCGGTAGCCAGCTCGGCGGCGCGTCCGTGTATCCACGCGGACGCGCAGGCGCTGGCGAAAGGATCGCTAGTCTGCGCGAGCAGCGTGCCGATCATCCCCGCGAGCGCATCTCCACTGCCCCCGGTCGCGAGCGCGGGAGTGCCCGTCGGGCTCACGCGCACTTCGCCGTCGGGTGAAGCGATGATCGTCGGCGTTCCTTTGAGCAGCACGACGGCGCCGAAGAAGCGCGCTGCCTCGAGCGCCACGTCAAACCGCGCTGCGTCGATCTCACCGGTTTCGCGCTGCAGCAGCCGGCCAAGCTCCGCCGGATGGGGGGTGATGACCGCGGGTCGGCCATCCAGCAGCTCGACCAGCTCATTGGAATCCCGCGCGAAGATGTTGAGCCCGTCGGCGTCGACCACCAGAAGCTTCGCCTTCCCCTTGAATACGTGCTCCGCCAGGCGCTTTGCGCGGGGAGTCTTGCCGAGCCCGGGTCCGATGATCACAGCGTCCGCCCACCCCGCGTTGGAGTCATCGAACTCCGCGTCCGGCTGCCACTCGGTGACCAGCGCCGCCGGCGCCGCGCCGTGAACCGCCGACACGCTGCCCTTGGCCACGCACAGGCGGAGCAGCCCGACCCCGCTGCGGAAGGCCGCGTGCGCGGCGAGCAGAACCGCTCCAGCCATGCCTTCGCTCCCGCCCACGATCGCGACTTTCTTGCGAGTCCCCTTGTGCGCGCGCGCCGGAATGGCCGGGATCATCGGGTACACATCGCCAGCCGTCAGCATCTCCGGGATTTGCTCGTCGGGCGAAGGCGGAAGCAGCCCGATGTCGAGAACGACTATGCGTCCGCAGTTCGCGCGGCAGATGAGCTGACCGCGCTTCACGCTGCCGAAGGTCAGGGTGACGTCCGCCACCGCAGCACCCGTGGACGCGCCGGTCGTCGCGTCCAGTCCGCTGGGCAGGTCGAGGCTGATCACGTACGCGCCGGCGGCGCGGGCCTTGGCCATGGCGCCCACCCCCGCCGCTACCGCTCCCCGCGGGCATCCCGACGAGCCGGTGCCAAGCAGCGCGTCGACGATCGCGGCGCCGTCGTCCGGACGCTTCGCGCGAGCCAGCGCGGGTGCCGCGCTTTCCCTAGCGTTGTTTGCATCGTCGGTGCGAGCCGCCACAACCTCGACCACCTCAACGGGGATGCCGCGACCCGCGAGGTCCGCGGCCACGACCCAGCCATCGCCGCCGTTGTTTCCGCTGCCCGCCAGAATGCGCACGCCCGCCCGCGCGCGGTCACCGAGCAGTAGCACGATGTGCGCGGCCGCGGCCGTCCCCGCGCGGTGCATCAGCTCGCCTGAGCGCGTGCCCGCGGCGATCGTCGCGCCATCAAGCGCCACCGCTTCAGCCGCGCTGGTGACGAGCACTGTCATGTGTGGCGGCGCCTCGCGGCTAGCGCCGGGCCTCGAGCAAACCGGCTACGCCGGGGTGGCGCAGCCCCAGGGATAATCGCGCTCGAATGCACCGGCGAAATCGTACACGCCGATGAAGTCACCCTGGTTGTCGGTAGGAGATTTGAGAAGCAGACCTTCGCTTACGAGCGTGAACACGACCGCACCGATGTCGTCCGTGCTCCTGAGTCCCCAGCCCTCGAGCACGAGCCGCGCCATCACTCCGAATCGATTGAGCGCCAGATCGCGACAGGCAATTGCAAGCTCCCCGCCCGTAATGTGGCGACGCTCCGGCAGGCGCGCCTGGCAGAACTCCAATCCCGCCAGAACGAAGAGGTACGCGCCTTCATCGAACCGGCGCTCGCGGAGCCGGATCCTGTCCATCACGCCGTCACGGAACGCCAATTCTACCAATTCGCTTCCCCTATGATGCCTGTTCGACAAATGATGCCGGATAGAGCGGGAACCCGCCAGTCAGTTCCTTCACTTCCGCGCGCACCTTCTGGCACACTTTTTCGTCCTCGGGCGCGGCTAGCACTCTCTCGATCAGCGCCGCTATCCGCTCCATCTCGGCCTCCTTCATTCCGCGAGTCGTCACGGCCGGAGTTCCGATGCGGATTCCGCTCGTCACGAACGGTGACTGCGTCTCCCGCGGAACGGTGTTCTTGTTTACGGTAATACCCGCCCTATCCAGCGATTGCTCCGCCACTTTGCCCGTGAGGCTCCGGTTGCGGAGATCCACCAGGAGCAAGTGATTATCCGTGCCGCCGGAAACGATGTCGAAGCTGCGCGACATGAGAGCGTTTGCGAGTGCGCGGGCGTTCGCGATCACCTGCGCGCTGTAAATCCTGAACGAGGGGTGCAGCGCCTCCTTGAACGCAACGGCCTTCGCGGCGATTACGTGCTCGAGCGGCCCGCCCTGTGTGCCGGGGAACATCGCCTTGTCGATCGTCTTCGCGTGCTCGGACTTGCACAGGATCAATCCCCCGCGCGGGCCCCGCAGCGTCTTGTGCGTCGTGCTGGTCACGGCGTCGGCGTAGGGCACCGGGGAAGGATGCAGGTCCGTCGCGACCAGCCCCGCGATGTGCGCCATGTCCACCACGAACTTCGCCCCGACCTCGCGCGCGACCTCCGCGAACGCCGGAAAGTCGATGATGCGCGCGTACGCGCTGGCGCCCGCGATTATCATCTGCGGCCGCTCCCTGCGCGCGATGTCGCGCATCGCGTCGTAATCGATCCGCCCGTCCTCCGGCTTCACGCCGTAGTGGATCGCATTATACAGAAGACCTGAGAAGTTCACCGGCGAGCCATGCGTGAGGTGCCCGCCCTGCGACAGGTCCAGCCCCAGCACTTTGTCGCCGGGCTTGAGGAACGCGAGATAAACGGCCGCGTTCGCTTGCGCACCTGAGTGCGGCTGCACGTTCGCGTGCTCGGCGCCGAACAGCTGCTTCACTCTGTCGATCGCGATCTGCTCGACTTTGTCCACGACTTCGCAGCCGCCGTAGTAGCGCTTGCACGGCAGCCCTTCGGCGTACTTGTTGGTGAGGGGCGTGCCCATCGCCTCCAGCACCGCCTCGGAGACGAAATTCTCGCTCGCGATCAGCTCCAGGCCGTGGCGCTGCCGGTCGGTCTCCTCGACGATCAGGCGCGCGATGTCGGGGTCATACGCGCGCAGCGTGCGCAAATGAGATCCGCCCGCGTTCGCATTGCGATCCGTCATGCGCCCGCCGCCGCGCCGCGTGGCTCGATCATCTCGACGCGGCGCTGGTGGCGGCCGCCCTCGAAGTCGGTCTGCAGCCACGCTCGAAGCGCCGCGACCGCTTCATCCTCGGACATGAACCGCGACGGGAGCACCAGCACGTTGGAGTCGTTGTGCTTGCGCGACAGCTCCGCGATCACCGGCTCCCAGGCCAGCGCCGCGCGCACACCCGGATACCGGTTGGCTACGATGTCCATCCCTATTCCGCTGCCGCAGAGCAGGACGCCCCTGCGCGCCTCACCTGCCGCGACCCGCTGCGCCACCGAGTGCGCGAACTCGGGGTAGTCGCTCGCCTGCTCCGATTGGGCGCCGAGGTCGACCGCGGCGAATCCGAGCTGATCGAGCTCGCGCTTGAGCCGCTCTTTCATCGCGTATCCGGCATGGTCGGCTCCGATCGGAATCTTCTCGCGAGCGCCGCCGCCATGCCGCGGGCCGGATTTCTCCGTCACGCCGAATGCCCGTTGCGCGGCGGCCATTCGCCCCACGACTTCTGAACTTCCCTGGGATCTCCGAGCCGGCGCTCTGCCACCCGGTCCGCGGCGCGGTAACTCGGGATTCCCTCCGCCTTGGCGAGCTCGAAGACGCCGAGCACGGTGTCGAATATCTCGTCAGCCTTCTTGAACGCCCGGTCCAGGTCCCAGCCGGCCAGCTCGCTGTAAACGTTGATGACTCCGCCGGCGTTCGCGACGTAGTCGGGCGCGTATACGATGCCGCGTGCCTCGAGCGCGTCGCCGTGGCGCTGCTCGAGGAGCTGGTTGTTCGCTCCGCCCGCGACGATCTCGACGTTCAGCTTTGGAATGGTTTCGTCGTTGATGATTCCGCCGAGCGCGCACGGCGCGAATATCTGCGCTTTGGCCGAATAGATCTCGTCCGGCGCGACTGCCTGCGCGCCCGTGTCGGCCACGACCTGCCGCACCTTCTCCGGATCGATGTCGGTGACGATCAGCTTGGCGCCAGCGGCGTGCAGCTCCTTGGCCAGATAGCGGCCGACATGCCCGCAACCCTGCAGCGACACCGTGCAATCGTGCAGGTCACTCGACCCCCAGCGGAACTTCGCCGACGCTTCGATCGCGCGGAACACACCGTGCGCCGTCACGGGCGAAGGGTCTCCAGATTTCGACGCGAGCCCCGCCACGTGGTTCGTCTCCATGTGCACGAAATCCATGTCCGACGGACTAGTGCCCACATCCTCGGCGGTGATGTACCTCCCGCAGAGAGTATCCACGAAGCGACCGTGCGCGCGAAAGATCGCCTCCCTGTTCTTCGTCTTGTTGTCACCGAGAATGACGGACTTGCCTCCGCCCAGATTCAACCCGGCGACCGCGCTCTTATATGTCATTCCGCGCGCGAGGCGTAGCGCGTCCATGATCGCTTCGTCCTCGGTGTCGTAATTCCAGAAGCGCGTGCCGCCGAGCGCTGGCCCGAGACGGGTGTCGTGGATTGCGATAATGCCGCTGTATCCCGACGCCTTGTCGGTGCAGATGGCCACCTGTTCGTGGCCCATTTCGCGGATGGCTTTAAAGATTTCCATTGAGTGAAGTTATCAGTGATCCAGTGAAAGGTGATCAGAAAAACGATAATTCCGGTCAGGCCGTTGCGGGCACGATGATGCCGCATGGTCTGAGACAATTGAAGAGTTCCAAGCCAGCAGGTGAAAAGCAATAAAAGACACGCTGCCCGCTACCCGCTATCCGCTAACCGCCGCCCGCTCACAACAAATCGACAATCGGTCGTGTAGGGCCGCAGCGGGTAGCGGCTAGCGGTTAGCGGGTAGCGGGCAGCGTGTCTGTTAAGAGCTGCGTTGTTCCGATATCAGCTGTGTTGTTCCGGTCGGCCTCGACCAGCTTGTTGATCACTGATCACCGATTCCCTACAGCGATCCCAGCAACTCCCGGGCGATGACGACCCGTTGAATCTCCGACGTACCCTCATAAATCTCGGTCACTTTCGCGTCCCTGAACAGTCGCTCGACCGGATAATCCTTCACGTATCCGTAGCCGCCGAATATCTGGATCGCCTCGGTGGTCGCCCACATGGCCGTCTCGCTCGCAAACAGCTTGCTCATGGCGCCAAAATGCTTTATCGACTCGCCCCTGTCCTTGGCATCCGCGGTCGCGTACAGCAGGCTCCGGCCCGCGTCTATCCGCATGGCCATGTCGGCGAGCTTGAACTGAATCGCCTGGAACTCGCTGATGCTCCGCCCGAACTGCTTGCGCTCCGCGGCGTACCGCAGGGAAAGCTCCAGCGCTGCCCGCGCGATACCGAGCGCCTGCGCCGCGATGCCGAGGCGCCCGTTGTCCAGCGACTGCAGCGCATAGATGAAGCCGTGCGCTGCATCGCCCAAAACGTGCGAGTCGGGCACCCGCATGTTGTCGAACGCCAGCTGCACGGTCGGCGAGGCGCGCAGGCCGAGCTTGTTCTCCTTCTTCCCCACGCTGAAGCCGCCGAGATCGGGCGTGACTATGAACGCGCCGATCCCGCGGGCACCGCGCCTGACCTCCGGTGAATCGGTGCGCGCCATCGCGACGATCACTCCGGCGTAATTGCCGGACGTCACCCAGCTCTTCGTTCCATTCAGAATCCACCCGTCGCCGTCGCGCACCGCCTGGGTCGTGAGCGACGCCGCATCGGAGCCGGCCTCCGGCTCCGACAGCGCGAACGCGCCCAGCAGCTCTCCGCGAGCCATCGGCGGGAGAAATCGCTGCTTCTGCTCGTCCGTGCCGAACCGCAGGATCATCTGCGTCGGCAGTGAATTGTGCACGCTCATCAGCACGGCAGTGGAAGCATCCGCCGCCGCGATCTCCTCGAGCGCCATGAGATAGGTCCTGGTATCCAGGCCCAGCCCGTCGTATTGCTCGGGAAGCATCATTCCGAGCAAGCCGAGCGCTCCGAGCTTGCCGATGAGCGACTCGTCGAAGAACGCCTCGCGGTCCCACCGCTCGGCGTTGGGCGCGATCTCGGCGGCCGCGAACCCGCGCGCGACGCTCTGGATCTCGCGCTGCTCTTCCGTCAGCGGGTGGAGCGCCGCGTGCATCAACTGGCGATGCTCATGAGTATTTGTGGAACCCGCGCCCGGTTTTCCGGCCGAGCCAGCCGGCCGCCACATATTTGCGCAGCAGCGGGCACGCACGGTACTTGGGATCGCCGAGCCCGTCGTGTAGAACTTCCAGGATCGCGAGACAGGTGTCGAGTCCGATCAGATCGGCGAGCGCGAGCGGCCCGAGCGGATGATTCATGCCGAGCGTCATCACCTGGTCGATCGCCTCGGCGGTGCCCACTCCTTCCATGAGGCAGTACACAGCCTCGTTGATCATCGGCAGCAGCACGCGATTCGAGACGAAGCCCGGAAAATCGTTGACCTCTACCGGCGTCTTCCCGACGCGAGTGCTCAACTCGATGACTCGTGCAGTCGTTTCGTCCGACGTGGCCAGGCCGCGAATGATCTCGACCAGCTTCATGACCGGGACCGGATTCATGAAGTGCATCCCGATGACTTTTTCCGGACGGCTCGTCCTGCGCGCGATCTCGGTTATCGAGATGGAGCTCGTGTTCGAGGCCAGAATCGCATCGGGCGCCGCCTCGACTTCCAGTCCCTGAAAGATCTTGAACTTGAGATCGGCGTTCTCGGTTGCGGCCTCGATCACGAGCCCCGCGTCGGCGACTACGCCGGTATCGGTTTCCGATTTGATGCGCCCCAGAATCTCGGCCGGTGCATCGGGAGTGATGGTTCCCTTCTTCACCTGGCGGTCGAGATTCTTCGAGATCGTGTCACGCGCGCTCTGAAGCTTCTCCGCCGACACGTCCACGAGCGTGACGTCGAACCCTGACTGAGCAAATACGTGGGCGATTCCATTACCCATCTGCCCGGCGCCGATGACGGCGATCTTTTCATTCATTGTCTATTGGCTGCTGAAGTTTCTTCCCGCGCCAGAACAAGTAAATCAATCCACCGGTGAGCCCCAACGCAGCGGCTACCCCGCCCTCCGGCCCCCAATTGCCTCCCGTCAGCCAATCCGGCCCCGTCTCCAGGACGCGATAATCAGGCGAGCCCGCGATCGGGAACCCGCTGACCGGCATGTGCAGCACGGCGGCCATTATCCAGTTCCAGAAGAAATGCGCGAGCGTGGCCGCGTACAGGCTCCCCGTCACGAGCACGATCGCCCCGAGAAAAAAACCGGCCAGCACGACGACACTCAGCGATTCCCAGTTGGCACCGGGATTGGCCATGTGTAACAGACCGAACGCTACACTCGTTGTGGTCAGAGCCCACTTCCATCCGGCAGCTTCCCGGATCAGCGCGAAAAGGTAGCCGCGCGCGAACAGTTCTTCGCCGAACGCCGCAGGGAGCAGCACGCCGGCAGAGAGCCAGGCCGTCGTCCACCATGCGCCGTCGGGGGCGTCGGCGATCGTCAGCTGCCCCGCGAGGAGCAGCGCGCCGACCGGCAGCGCGAGCGCCAGTGTACCCAACGCCGCTCCGGTCGCAATCTTCGAGGGGCTAGCCGCATCCCGGCCGAGCCAGACGTAGCTCCACTCCTTCCGGTCGAGTTTTCGCATTACCACCGCGTGCGCCGCCAGAAACCCGAGCGCTTCCTCGAACGGATGCACCACAACCCGAAGGCCGAACATCGCCGCCGCGCCTTGAACCGCCGCCACGACCAGCGAGGCCGCGATCAGAGCGACGACGCAGACCCCGACAAAAAGAACTCCGCGCCAGATAGCGCGGAGATTTCCATCCTGAGCGAAGAAGATGCCGCGTCCCGACAACGCTTTAATCGGCCCGCTCCACCGACAGCGCGACCGCGTTCCCGCCCCCGAGGCA
>JACDCY010000041.1 GCA_013817305.1 Gemmatimonadaceae bacterium
CCACCCACGGAGCTTTCCCGAACCGTTCAACAGCAGGTCGGCGGCGCCGAGCGGATTCGAGAGCGAGAACGAGAGCGACGACCGGTGCGGCATGCGCACCTTCAGTGGATTGAAGGTGATCGACATGTTCGCGGTGGAGAACCACGGACCATGGCAGCTGTTGCGACCTGCAAGCGTCCCCAGCTGCTGGGCGAGGCATGCGCGCGCTTCAGGGGATCCGTCGTCGAGCAGGTTACGCATCGCCGTCGACAGCTCGGGGTCGGCGGTGGCAGCTGGATCGAAGATGTACGCGCGATCGTTCGAGTAACCGTCCCCGTTGATGTCACCGGCGACCATCGGCGTAAACGGAGCTCCGGAGCGGAAGGAGCCGAACCAGCTCATGCGCACGAAGTCGAAAAAGTTGTAGCCGAGGTTGTATACGATCTGATGGCGCGAGTTGAATCCCGACTTCGCCCATTCGGTCGTGAGCGGGTTGCCGGCTGTGTTGGTAAAGCCGCGAACCTGCTCGCGCACGTCGGACAGGACGTACGACAGGCTCCAGTTGAGATTGGGGCTGAAGCGCACGGGCGACAGGCGCATGCTCAGCTGTCGGCTTTCGGAGCGAAGATCGGAGTCGATCGCGGTGACCCGCGAGAACCGGGTGGACAGTCTCGATCCCTGCGGCGCCAAGGCACCGCTCGCGGGGACGATGCTGCCCGGCTGAACGAACACGGGACGCCCTGCTTCATCAGCGAGCGAAAAGCGCTCCACGCCGCTGAAGTTGAGATCGGTCGTGCCCTGTTGGCTCAGGTTGAGCGAGTACGTACCATCGACCGTGAAGTTGAAGCGGTTCGAGAGAATCGGGCTGCTCCACTGCAGGTTGGAGCGGATGCTACGGGGCGAAGAGTAGTCGGACGAAAAAAGCGAGATGTTCGGCGCTGCGTTCGCAAACGTGGTTCCGGCGGTGCCGTCCGCGCACTGCGTAGGAATGGATCCCGGATCGGTGGCGTATGCCTCCCAGTCCGGAGCCGGCGCGGCCGCGCCGACGCATATGAGCTGCTGCGTCGCGCCGGGAAGACCGGTGTTGTCGATCGCGGACGCGATCAGGTTGGTGGACGGCGTGTTCTGGAAGACGCCGACGCCGCCTCGCACGACTGCGCGGGGGCGGCGAGCGGCTCCCTCGAAGCCCGCGACCTGCGCGGCATTCCCATAGCTCCAGGAGAAGCCCATTCGCGGGCTGAAATAAAGTTTGTTGGGCACGACGTCGTTGCGAAGGCCGAACAGCGACTCGATCTCCGGGTTGAGGTCCGGTTGCGATGTGAAGCGGTTCGCGTCCATGCGCACGCCGTACTGGATCTGCAGCCTGTCGGTCCTGCGGTACGCGTCGCCGAGCGAAAAGCCGGCTACCATCTGTCCCACGTTGCGATTTCGCTCGCCCAGCTCGCGGCTGAACGTGGCGGGGCGGTTCTGCTCGTAGTCGTTGAGCGAGTTGAAGGTGAACGTCCCCAGCACGTTGTTGGCGGACTCCTGTTCGTTCGTGTCGAAACGAAGCTCACTGGTGAGCTTGACGCGGTGCTTGTTGTTCACGCTGAACCAGGAAAGCTGGTTCAGAAAGTTCGTGGTCGCCGTCTGCTGGCTGCTGTTGAGCCGCTGATTGCCGCCGAAGTAGAGAGACTGCAGGCTGCGCGTTCCGTCCTCGAGATCCGAATTTATGCGCACCATGCCCGCGGGCATGTCGAGAAAGGGCGTCGATTGGTTGCGCGCGACGCTGAATCCCAATGACGTCTCGGTGAGAATCGTGTTGCGGAAATAGCCGCTGTGCCTCCCCTGCAGCCCGCCACGCCAGTTCGTGCGCTCTCCGCTGTACGAAGGGAGCTCGGTGGCCTGACCGCCCAGCGGGCGCTGCCTGTTCCAATTGCCGTTGAAGGAAAAATTCACAGCCTGTCCCGAGCTGGACGACGGCGGGGCGATGTCGATGCTACCGAACAGCGATCCCTGATCGCCCACTCTGCTGCCCGGTGCCCCGGCGTCGAACGGGATGCCGCGGGCCTGCAGGAGCGCGAGGGCCCTCGCGGCGGAATCGGGTGCGATGCCCACGGCCTGGAATCCGTCGGCACCCGTGGTAAGGAGATTGAACAGGTCGCTGGATCGGCGTCCGAGCTGGTAGGACACGTTGTAAAACGACTTGTCGAAGCTGATCGGCCCCGACATCGCGCCGCCGAGCGAGAAGTTCGTGTACTCCTGGCCGAGCGAACGCGCGGCGCGGTCAGTCCACTGCATTTGCGGCGCGTCCAGGTTCAGGCTCATTCCGCGCGTGATGAAGTTGGAGCCCGACCGCGTGCGGAGGTTCATCTGCGCGCCGCTGAATCCACCGCGCGACACGTCGTACGGCGACGTGACGAGCGACGACGACACCGCCGCGTCGCGGGGGAGGCTGGATCCGCCGAAGCTCATGCCGTTGAGCACGGAGTTGTTCTGGTCTGCGCCGAGCCCGAGCACGGAATAGCCGTCCTGCCCGTCCGCGCCCGTCGCGGCCTGCACTCCCGGGAGCGTCGCGGCCATCGCGGCGAGGTCGCCGAGCAGATCCGCCGGGACCGCCGCGTTGCTGATGGCCTGCTCGGTCCCGCTAACGTCCGGCGGCGGCGTTTCTCCCGTGCGTGGAACCTTGGCACGTTGTGCCGTCACGTTCACGTCTTCCAGCAGCGCGCCCATCGTAGTGAGGCGCGCGTCGGCCAGGAGTATCTCTTCGTCCGCGACGCGCTTCACCTCGAACCGCTTGGGCGCGTATCCCAGGAGCGCGACAGTGACCATGTAGTCGCCGTCACCGCCCGGGAAGGTGATTGTGAATCGGCCATTACGGTCAGTGCGCGCGCTCCGGCTGACGTTGCCGGAGATGGAAGTGGCCGTGACCGTCGCGCCTTCGACCGCGGCGCTGTCGGGACCGGTGATCCGGCCGCGGATTACATCAGCCTGCTGCGCGCCGGCGGCTGACGGAGCGGCGGCAAAAACGAACAGGGTCGCGACCAGCGCGGTCAGGAAGCAGGCGGGGTTTCTTGAGGACATGGATATGTGTGATGTGACGCTGGATTCGACCCATTGTTAGGGCGAATCGTTGCCTCTATTAAGTACGCCGCAAGAGGGGTCACCGTTGCGTTTTGGCGGGGGCAACGGTAGGGTGGCTTCCCGCGCGGCCGCTGAGAGGGCTGACTACGCCCGCAACGGTCTGGCCACGAGTATCCCGGTCGAGCGTCGTATCGCCGCCACGTACTCGGGCAGGGTCGCGCGCGTGACCTCGACCACGCCACCGGAGAGCGGGGCGTGCAGAACGCGAAGCACGCCGCTCGGGTCGCGATAGGCGAACGCGGCGTGAGATACGTCGAGACCGGGGATCGAGGTCGCGAAGGCGAGTATGTCGCCGGACTCGATGCGATCCTGGATCTCCGGAATGCGCGCGGTCGGAATGACGTGCCGCGGCTGAGCGTCCAGCGTTCTCTCCATTTCGCCGATCTCGCGATACACGCCATCATCCGCGAGGGCTGGGTAGCTCGCTCGGTGCTCGGTCATGAATCGCAACGGGCGCGAGTCTTCGATTCCGCCCAGCTCGGCGGCGAGCTCCTTGTACAGACTGCGCTTGGCGCCGTCGGTGATCCATTCGCTGAAGTAATGCAGGCGTGACGTGTAGCCGCTGCGTACGCCGCCGCGATAGCGCATCCGCTCCATCTCGGTGCCGAAGCTGTCCCAGGTCGGCGCGCTGGGATTGTCCGCGACGCGCGACACTGCGAGGCAGGCCTCCACCAGCGAGACACAATCGAACTTCGTCAAGGACAGAGTCAGCGGCTCGGTGCGCGACGGGCTGCCTCCCGCGCGCAGATACGCCTCGAGTGTGAACGCTTCGTACGGAGTGCCGATCGCGAGCTCGCCGACGCGCGTCCCGCTGCGGCCGATCGGAACATGGTCGAGGGTCATTCCATCGCGCCGGAGCGTCGCGCTCCACTGGCGGAGCCGCACCTCATCGGGGCTCCCCGGCACCAACGCTTCGCTGGCGCGGGCCGCAGGTTCGGCCGCCGGACGCTGGCACGCCATTAGACCCACCCCGGCCGCCGTCAGGGCAACGTTCTTGAGAAGTTCCCTGCGGGAAATAGAATCAGACATTTCGATACCGGTTGCGGCGCCGTGGGACCCACGCGACCCTATCATTATAGATACACCTCGCACAGAGAGGAGATCATCGCAAACGACATCCGGCGTTCAGCACCTGCCGACGGGTACCCGTCCACCGTAGCGAGCGTCGATCGCGCCAGGGTTCTCGCCAGGGCACTCGACAGCGCAGTCAGAGTCCCCGGCACGAATCTTCGTTTCGGACTCGACGCTCTGCTGGGACTCGTTCCCGGACTCGGCGATGTCACCGGAGCGGCGATGGGCGGGTACCTCATTCTCCTCGGCTCCCGACTCGGCGCTCCGAAGCCCGTGCTCGCGCGGATGGTGCTCAACGTCGCGCTCGATACGATCGTCGGCGTCGTTCCCGTCGTCGGCGATCTGTTCGACGTCGCATGGAAAGCAAACATGCGCAACATGGCGCTGCTGGAGCGCTACATCGACAGGCCGGTCGAAACACGCAAGTCCAGCAAGGGGTTGCTGGTCGTCATGATCGGTGTGCTCGCGCTGCTCGCCATCGGCGGAATCATGTTTACGATCGTTGTCATGAAATGGCTGATCGGCCTCTTCTAGACTAGGTGCGCGGCCGTCCGGGTCCGCGACGGCGACTTGAGACCGGGCCCTTTCGACGTAGCCCGGTCTTCTGAGGACCTGCCGGCTCCGGTGCGGCCTTTGGCGCGGAGTCACGCTGCGCCGCGGGACGCGATTTCTTCTCCTTCGAGCGGGTGCGATCCGCGGAGCGTTGCGCCCGCATCTTCGCGAGACGCTCGCCCAACGGAATCTCCAGGCTCTCGGCGGTCTTGGCCGAGTAATCGAAGTCTGGAACCGTGACGCGCAGCAGGGGATGGCCGACTACGCGCTCGATCGCGTGCAGGTCGCCGAGCTCACCCGGCGCCACGAACGTGAAAGCATCACCCGTGAGCTCGGCGCGCGCCGTGCGACCCACGCGGTGGATGTAATCCTCGGGCTTGTTGGGCACGTCGAAGTTTACGACGTGACCGAGCGCTTCGACGTCGATCCCGCGCGCGGCGATGTCGGTCGCGATGAGCACGCGATACACACCGTTCTTGAATCCTTCGAGCGCCTCGGTGCGCTGCGGCTGCGACCGGTTGCCGTGGATGCGCGCGGCGTTGATGCCGCGCTTGTCGAGGTATTCCCACAAACGGTTGGCCCGATGCTTGGTGCGCGTAAAGACGAGCGCGTCCTGCATGACCTCGCGCTCCAGCAGCGTCAGCAGAAGCTCCGACTTTCTCTCCTGCGGAACGAGATAAATCGCCTGCGTTATTCCGACGGCCGGCTTGGACTTCCGCTCGAGGTTGATGGTCGCTGGATCCTTGAGCATCTCGCGCGTGAGCTGCACGATCTGACCCGGCATCGTCGCGCTGAAGAACAGCGTCTGGCGCTTGGCGGGCACATAGCGAAGCAGGCGGCGGATGTCCGGGAGAAAACCCATGTCGAGCATGCGATCCGCTTCGTCGAGCACGAGGTGCTCGATCTTATCGAGCTTGGCATATGGGAATCGCAGGTGGTCGAGCAGCCGTCCGGGCGTCGCGACGATCACGTCGACGCCGGTACGGAAGGCGTGCTCCTGGGGTCCCATCGCGACGCCACCAAAAACGGACGCCGAAGTTATGGGCGTATGAACGGAGAGATCCTCGAGGTCCTCGAGAATCTGCGCCGCGAGCTCACGCGTCGGCGTGAGGATGAGCGCGCGCGTGGTGCGTCGTGGCTTGGCGAGCAGGCTGTGCAGAATAGGCAGCAGGAACGCCGCAGTCTTGCCGCTTCCCGTCATGGCGCAGGCGAGTACGTCCTTGCCCTCGATCGCGGGTGGAATGGCATCGGCCTGGATGGGCGTGGGCCGGGTAAATCCCAGCTCCTTGATGCCCTTGAGAAGGTCGGGGTGGAGGTCGAAAGTACCGAAAGACATGAAGTTTTTATGGGCTTAGGTAATTGGCTTACATAAGGAAGATAGACGCTTCCGGGTCCCTCGATGCGAATACGGCCGATTAAGTCGTATTTTTGGCGCGTGAAGCACGCTTTTGAAACGTCCCGAGCCAATAATGCGGCGTCCAGCATGGTCGTTCCGCGATGAGCAGGCTGCCACTCGTCCTGGTGCACGGTTATTCGGCCGACGCCGGATCATTCCGAAAATGGTCGGCCGAGCTCGGCGCGCGCGGGTACGACGTGAGCACGGTCCACGTCTGCAACTACCGATCGCTCACGAACGAGGTGACGCTTCGCGACGTCGCCGAGGGGTTCGACCGGGCGCTGAGGGTGCGCGCGGGCCTGGATGCCGACGAGCCGTTCGATGCAATCGTGCATTCGACGGGAATGCTGGTGGTGCGCTCGTGGCTGACGGCGTACGCGAAGCGGCGTGACCGGCTGAAGCATCTGATCGCGCTCGCGCCCGCCACGTTCGGCTCCCCCATCGCTCACAAAGGTCGGAGCTGGCTCGGCGCGCTGTTCAAGGGAAACCGCGAGCTCGGCCCCGACTTCCTCGAGGCGGGGGACAAAATCCTCGACGGACTCGAGCTTGGTAGCCGCTACACGTGGGATCTCGCACACCAGGACATGCTTGGGCCCGAGACTTACTATGGGCCCACGGGCGCTACGCCGTTCGCTTTCATTTTCTGCGGGGACAGGGGATACACGGGATTGAGCGCGGTCGCGAACCAGCCGGGCAGCGATGGGACCGTCCGGTGGTCCGGATGCGCTCTCAACATGCGGAAGATCGTGCTCGACCTGAGTGTCGATCCCGCGCGCATCGGTGGAACGGGCCGGGTGAACGTGGAGCCTTGGCCCAATGTTGACATCCCGATGATAGCCGTCGCGGGGAAGAACCACGGGACGATTCTCAGCGAGCCGGGCGAATGGCTGGTGGACATGGTGGACAGCGCGCTGGCCGTCTCGAGCCCGGAGGAGTTCGACAAGTGGCTGGCGACCGCCGAGAGCGGATCAGATGCGGCGCGGCGAGAGATGGACGAGTGGCAGCAGTTCGTGATCCGCGCGGTGGACGAGCGAGGAGATCCGATCCACGACTACAACGTGCAGCTGTACTCGATGCGTGCGCAGGGCGAGGAGCCGATTCCGTTCGCGCTGGATGTGCACACGTATCTGGCGGACTCGAGCCTGCGCTGCTTCCACGTGAATCTCACGCAGCTCGGCGTGCGCGACATGACGAGCCTGTGGATTCGCGTCATCGCGTCGTCCGGATCAGCGCTCGTCGGCTACACGGGATTCGGCAGCGATAAGCTCGGCGACGTGTCGAGCGGGACGTCACAGGGCGGCAAGTGGGACGGCGAGCTCGATCTATCGTCGCTGGTTGGAGACGCGCAGGTGAAGTTCTTCCATCCGTTCACCACCACACTCGTGGAGATCAAGCTCAACCGCGAGCCGTTGCCGCTGTCCGGGCGGAACGAGGTATGCTGGTTTTGAAAGCAACTGCAACTGAGAACTGAAAAGCTGCCCGCTGCCCGCTGCCCGCTGCCCGCTGCCCGCTGCCAGCTACTAGCTACTAGCTACTAGCTACTAGGTGATTCGGAGGCAGGAGCGCCGCGATCTTCGCTGCGCGCTCCCGGTGCCGCTCCCCGAGCTTGCGGAATGTCTCGGCGGTGGCGTCGTCGCCCAGCGAAGCGTGATCCGTTGCCATCCTGGCGCAGTACGCGGCAACGTCGGTCTCGTCGGTGACATCCTGTTGCGTGAAGCCGTACGACTCCGCGTACAGCAGAATGGCGGTCAGCGCGTGCGCCGTGAAGGGTCCCTGCGAAAAGCCGGCTTTCACTTCTCCGAGCTTGTCGCTGTTCGACAGCACGCCGCGCCATTCGTCGGCGGTAAGCGCGGGCCGGAGCTCTGGTTGCGGCGAGCTGTCCTTCACGAGCCTGATGTCGTCGTTCCGTTTCACGATGAGCTTCCGGATCTATTTATTGGTCGCGCCACGAGAATGCGCATGCCGATGCCATCGGCATAGTAGTCAGCCACGTCCGCTTCCGCCGCGAAGCCGCCTAGCGTGAGCAGCTCGGCGTATGCTCCCATCTCGGGAACATCGGCAAGCTCGGCGACGATTAGCCGCGCCCCGTCCGACGTGAGCTCTTTCACAGCCGCCGACAGGACCGCGATTCCGCTGGAGTCGTCCGCTCGCGCCACGCAGGAAATTGCGCCGGTCCTGTCGGCTCCCGCAACGAGGTTGAAGGAAGCGAACGCTCGCAGCTCGTCGCCGTCGAACGAGCCCACGGCGCTATGCTCGCGAGTCTCGCCCGCGACGGTGTCGAGTACCCAGCTCGGCCGCTCGCCGCGGTCCGCCCAGCACGGATCGCAAGCCAGCAGCTTGGCAGCCGCTGGCACGTCTGTAGCGCGCAGGGGGCGTTCGCTCATGTGCGGTGTTCAGCGCGCAGCGCGCAGCACGCAGTGCGCAGCGTCGTCAAATATGGATCGATCGCCCCAGCACTCCCAGGGCTGCTTCCTTGACCACTTCCGACAACGTCGGATGCGAATGCACAGTCATCCCGATGTCCTCGGATGATCCGCGGTACTCGAACGCGAGCACGACCTCCTGGATCAGCTCCGACGCGTTCGCCCCGATCATGTGGCAGCCGAGCAGCTCGTCGGTCGCGGCGTCCGCGATAAACTTCACGAAGCCGCTGGTCTCGTTCATGCTGCGCGCGCGGCCGTTCGCGGAGAAGGGAAACTTCCCGACCTTGAACGCGCGCCCGCTGTCCTTCACCTCGTGCTCGCCGAGGCCGACGCTCGCGATCTCGGGCCAGGTGTAAACCACTGAAGGCATCGACTTGTAATTCATGCGGGCATGGTGGCCGGCGATTACTTCGGCCGCGACCACTCCCTCCTCCTCGGCTTTGTGCGCGAGCAGCTTGCCGCCGACCGCGTCACCGATCGCGTACACGTTGGGCAGGTTGGTGCGCATCTGATCGTCCACAACCAGCTCGCCGCGCGGGCCCAGGTTCAACCCGAGCGACTTTGCGTCAATGCCGTTAAGCGATGGCTTGCGGCCGACCGATACGAGCACGTGATCCGCGTCGAGCGTTTCGCCCTTTCCATTGGCGTCGATGTCGACGAGCACGCGGTCCTTCTCGATCCGGCCGCCTGTGACCTTGGTACCCGTGCGCAGATCGAGGCCCTGCTTCCGGAAGATCTTGTCGGCTTCCTTGATCACGTCGAGGTCGTTGCCCGGAAGAATCGTCGCGGCGAGCTCGATGACCGTGACCTTGGCGCCGAGCCTGCGCCAGACCGATCCAAGCTCGAGCCCGATGACTCCGCCACCGATCACGACGAGGTGCGTCGGGACTTCGGGAATTCGCAACGCCCCATCGTTGGACAGCACGCGATCCTCGTCGAACTTCAGGAAGGGCAGCTCGACCGGAACCGAGCCGGTCGCGATGATGACGTGCTTCGCCTGGTAGCTCGTCGTCGTCCCGTCGTCGCCGGCGACGTCCACGACATTGCCAGGCTTCAGCGTTCCGCGGCCTCTGGCCCAGGTGATCTTGTTCTTCTTGAACAGGAACTCGATCCCCTTGGTGTTCTGGCTGACGACTTCGTCCTTGCGCTTGAGCATCGTCGGGAGGTCGAGCTCGACGCCCGACGTCTTCACGCCGTGCGCGCCGGCGTGCAGTCGCGCGAACTCGTAATGCTCGGAGGATGTGAGCAGCGCCTTGGACGGAATGCACCCGATGTTGACGCACGTTCCGCCGAGTGTTTTTGACATCTCGACGCAGACGGTGTTGAGGCCGAGCTGCGCGGCGCGGATCGCGGCGACGTAGCCGCCGGGGCCGCCGCCGATAATGACGACGTCGGCGGAATGAGATTCAGGCATTCAAAAAAGCTAGCAGCTTAACCGCGAGGGGCGGGGACCGGCCTGGAGGCAACGTCCTCGCACCTACGCGCTCGCTTCGCTCGCGCTAAGACGGTGCTTCGGAGTTGCCCCCAGGCCGGTCCCCACCCGGACGTGCAAGCGCAGCAGGTGCTTACTGCCGTCTAGCCGCGAACCGCCCGCTGACTTTCGCGCCCGTGGTGGGCGTCGCGACGAACGATCCGAATAGCGAGTCGCCCGCCATCCGTCCCTCGGTGGTGGTTGTGACTTCGGCGTTTCCTGCCGCGGGGCTCATGTACGGTCCGAACGTGGTGCGCATGCTGGAATGACTCGCCTCGTCAACGCGGATCGGAATGTCGGTGGTCTGCCCTGAGAAGCGTAGGGTGCCAGTCAGGCCGGTGTCGGCCGGGGTAAACGTCATCGTCCATGTCGAGCCCGTGTCTGACGCCGGGGCACCGGCACGGTATGACCTGCCGTTCCAAACTCCGGCGTACATCGATTGCGCCGCGGTCATCGCGGGCGCCGCCGGCTCGGCGGCAGTTGCTGCCGTTGTATCGACCGCAGCGTCATCGCTTTTCGCGCAAGCAGCTAGCACGAGAACAGCCAGAATCACTTTTCGCATGGCAACCTCAGGTGGGGGGTGGAGCCGGTGCGTGGTTCGTGGTTTATGGTCTGCGCAGCTCAACTATAATCGCGCAAACCATAATCCATAATCCAGAAACGTTCTAGTCCACCAGCATCGTGGCGGGATCTTCCATCAGTTCCTTGACGCGCACAAGGAACAGCACGGAGTGCTGGCCGTCCACGATGCGATGATCGTATGAAAGGGCGACGTACATCATCGGCCGCGCCTCGATCTTGCCGTCGATCACGACGGGACGATCCTGGATCTTGTGCAGGCCGAGGATCCCCACCTGCGGGAAGTTGATGATCGGCGTCGATACGAGCGAGCCGAACACGCCGCCGTTGGTGATGGTGAACGTGCCGCCCGTGAGGTCGTCCATGGTCAGTTTGCCGTCGCGCGCGCGCTTGGCGACGTCTGTGATGTCGCGCGCGATCTGGATCATACCCTTGGAGTCAGCGTCCTTCACGTTCGGCACGACGAGCCCCTGGTCGGACGCGACGGCGATCCCCATATGTACGTAGTGCTTGTATACGACGCTGTCGCCGTCGACCTGCGCGTTGATGTTGGGGAAGCCCTTGAGCGCGAGACACGCGGCCTTCACGAAGAACGGCATGAACGAGAGCTTGACGCCGTGCTCCTTCTCCGTGCGCTCCTTGAGACGGTCGCGCAGCGACATCACCGCGCTCATGTCGATCTCGTTGAACGTGGTCAGGTGCGCGGTCGAGTGCTGGCTCTCGAGCAGGTGCTCGGCGATCTTCTTGCGCCGCGTCGACATTTTTTCCCGCGTCTCGCGGGGGATGCTGCCTGGTTGCGCGCCGCGGCCGGCGCGCGCCGGGTCGGCGTCGCCGCCTAGCTTGGCTCCCGGCGGAGCCTGCGGTGCAGGCTCCTTGGTCGCCGAAGACGCCGGCTGTGCCGACCCGGCGGCGCCGGCCGCGTCCGGTTTCGTCGCAGACCCGCGAGCAGCGTCGATAACGTCGGGCTTGCTCACGACTCCGCCGCGCCCTGTTCCTTGAACCGCACTTATGTCGACCCCGGACTCGGCGGCGACTTTGCGCGCGGCCGGCGACGACTTCACTTCGGCACTGGCAGGCGCGGCGTCCGTCTTTGCTCGTGCGGCTGGTGCAGCGTCGGCTTTGGGCGGTTCCGCGGTTGCCGGTTGTGCGGTTGCCGGCGCGGCAGTTCCCTCGGTTTTGGAGTCGTCGATCTCGCCGAGGACTTCGTCGACCTTCACGACGTCGCCTTCCTTCTTGGCGTGCTTCGTCACGACCCCGGCTTTGAGGGCGGGGACCTCCACTGTGATTTTGTCCGTTTCCAGCTCGACCACGGTATCGCCTGCCGCGACGGATTCGCCTTCCTGCTTCGTCCAGCGGGAGACCGTGGCTTCTACGATCGATTCGCCGAGCGGTGGGACTTTTAGCGAGATCATGCGTTCAGAGCTGGGAAGCGGGGAGACTGGGACATCCGTATCTTCAGTTCATCGCTGCTAGCCGCTAGCCGCTAGCTGCCGTTGTCAGCGCCGTCCCAAATATATCCGCAAATCAGTGCGAGCACTTACGATCTCCAGCCATGGCGGGCTCGACGCGCTCGAGTACCGCACCGATCTGCCGGTGCCCGAGCCGGGTCCCGGCGAGGTCCGCGTCCGAGTGCGTGCCGCCGCGCTCAATCACCTGGACATCTGGATGCTTCGTGGCTTGCCGGGTGTCGAGATCAAGCCGCCCTGGCCGCTTGGTGCCGATGCGGCGGGAGTCGTCGACAAGCTCGGCCCCGGTGTGCCCGGAACGCACGCGCGCCTCGGCGATTACGTCGTCATCAACCCAGGGATTAGCTGCCGCCGGTGCGAGTACTGCATGGGCGGCGAACATTCCCTGTGTGTGAGGTTCGGTCTGATCGGCGAGCACTTTCCCGGTACTTTGGCGGAGTACGTCATCGTACCGGCCACCAACGTCCGCGCGATTCCGGCCGGGACGAAGCCGGAGGTTGCTGCCGCATTCACGCTCGCCACACTCACCGCCTGGCGCATGATGGTCTCCCGCGCGCGGGTGCAGAGCGGCGAGACGGTGCTCATTTGGGGCATCGGCGGCGGAGTCGCGATCGCGGCAATGCAGATCGCCAAGCTCCACGGCGCGACGGTGTGGGTGACTTCGGGGAGCGACGAGAAACTCGCGCGCGCGCGCGAGCTCGGCGCGGACGAGACGTTCAATCATTCGACGATGGACGTCGCGCGCGAAGTGCGGACCAGAACGGCCAAGCGCGGCGTGGACGTCGTCGTGGACGATGTCGGTCCGGCCACCTGGGAGAAATCGCTCGCCTCGCTCGCCAAATCCGGGCGGCTGGTGACGTGCGGTGCGACCTCCGGCCCAAAGGTCGAGACCGACGTCCGGAAGCTGTTCTGGAACCAGTGGACCATACTTGGCTCGACGATGGGCAACGACGCGGAGTTCGGCGCGATCGTCCAGGAGCTGGAAAAGGGCCGGCTCATTCCGCCGGTTGACAGCGTGTTCGATCTGGCGGACGGGCGGGCCGCCTTCGAGCGACTGCAAACGGCCGGACAGTTCGGCAAGGTTGTCGTGCGCGTATCTAATGAATGAGGACGACGCCGGCGAGGCGCAGTACACCCCCGCGGAGGTCGACGACATCCGCAGGAGCTACTCGGGGGAGCACCCCCCGGACTGTCCCCGGTGCGGCTCGCGCATGACCCGGCGCCCGATAGGCGGGGGATCGTTCGGGCTGGGCTACGCAAGGCGGCGCGAGTGGCTGATCTGCCCGGGGTGCAAGCGGAGCGCGCTGTTCGACCTCAAGCGCGGAACGCGGAACTGAGCTGTCGGTGATCAGTGATCAGGAATCAGTCAACGGCGACAGCCCCCCCTCCGCTGTTTCTGATGACTGATAACTGATCACCGATTACCAAAAGTGCTATTTTCTCTATCGTGAATATCCCACTGATCTTCGCCCAGCTGACCGACACCAACTTCACCGACCAGATCCCGGTAACCGAGGAGCCGGTCGGCTTCGGCGAAAGGCTGCGATACAGCATGGAGCAGCTGTACCAGTACGTGCCGGCACTGCTCGGCGCGCTGGTCATTCTGTTCGCGACGTACCTGCTCGCGCGGCTGGCGGAGAAGGGAGTCGAGCGGCTGCTGCGAAAGATTCACTTCAATCGCCTGCTCGAGCGCGGCGGTGTGATGCAGGCGGTGGAGCGCTCGGGATCGCACCTCAATCCCACGCGCGTCACGGCCAACCTCGTCTTCTGGGTCATCATGTTCCTGGGGATGCTCGTCGCCGCGAACGCGCTCGGCCTCGAGTCCCTCGCGAACGTGTTCTCGCAGCTGGTGAGCTACATCCCGAGCGTGATCGCTGCGATCGCGATCATCATCATCGGCATCGTGCTGGGAAGCTTTGTTGGCGGGCTGATCATGGCGTCCGCGGGCGGACTCCACGGCGGCCCGACTCTCGCGCGCGTTGGCAAGGCCGGTGTGGTCCTCCTTGCGGTGTTCATGGCGCTCCAGGAGCTCGGCATCGCGACGGAGATCGTGACGACCGCATTCGCGCTGCTGTTCGGCGCGGTGTCGCTCGCGCTCGCGCTGTCGTTCGGGCTCGGCAACCGCGAGCTAGCGGGCGAGGTAACGCGCGAGTGGTACGACCGGTATCGCGCCGAGCGCGAAGCGATCGACCGGGAGAACGCCGAGCTCGATCGGGAGGAGGGGCTGGAGGAGTACACGGGCCAGCATCCGGCGCCGAGGTACGGGGAGCAGGGCGACGAGACGGGCGGGTAAGGCCCCTTAACTAGCTGCGCGCTGCGTGCTGCGCGCTGCGCCCTGACAGCTAGCGGCGAGACGGTGGTGATCTGAGCCTTGATTCTGTTTTTCTCTTCGCGCTCGCTGTCGCATCGGGTGCCACCGCGACGGTTGCTGGTTTCGGCATCGGCAGTATTCTCACGCCGTTCCTCGCCCTTCGGATAGGGACGCCGCTCGCCGTCGCGGCTGTGGCGCTGCCTCATGCGCTGGCTGCGGCGCTTCGCCTGACGTTGCTCTGGCGCGACGTGGACTGGAGCGTGCTCAAGCGGTTCGGAGTTGCGAGCGCCGCCGGGTCGCTGGTCGGCGCACTCGCGCAGCCTGCATTCGGCATTCGCGGGTTGTCCGTTCTGCTTGGGGGCCTGCTTGTTCTCACTGCTGCAGTAACGCTCACTGGCTGGCTCGAGGCGCGCCCGTTTCCGCGCGGTTTGGCTCACTTCATCGGCGGCGTGTCCGGACTGTTCGGCGGGCTTGTGGGGAACCAGGGCGGAGTGCGCTCGGGCGCGCTGCTCGCATTCGATCTCTCGCCACGCGCGTTCGTCGCGACGGCGACGGCTTCGGCGGTCCTCGTGGATCTGGCGCGAACCCCGGTCTATCTGTGGCGTGCCGGTCCGGAGCTCACGGCGCTGGCCCCGACGATCGCGCTGATGACGCTCGGCGTACTTCTTGGCACTCTCGCGGGCGAGCGGTTTTTGCGCCGGTTGCCGAAGGATGCGTTCAGGAGGGTCGTCGCAGCGGCAGTGGGACTGGTCGGATTATGGCTGCTTCGATCTGCTGGGTGAACTGCCACTTAGAACTGCCAAGCTGGTAGCGGCCAGCTGAATGCTGCGAGCCGCGAGCGCCAGCAACTGAAAACGGCAAACTGAAAACGGCAGTTCCAAAGCCCGTAGCTGGTGGCTTTAAGCGGGCAGCTACCAGCTAGGCAGTTCTATGTGGCAGTTCCAACCTCGGCGTTCGCGGCTATTGTCAGACCGTCGCCGGGGATAAGCATTCGCTGAATCTCGCCCTGGCTCGTAGCTTTGGCGCTCTATGTCAGCCCACCCTACGAGTCAGGACAGACTTTCCGCCGCCCTCGAAGGACGGTATACACTCGTCCGTGAGATTGGCGCGGGCGGCATGGCCACCGTGTATCTCGCCGAGGACGTAAGACACCGGCGAAAGGTCGCGATCAAGGTGCTCCATCCGGAGCTCACGGCGGTGCTCGGGCCCGAGCGCTTTCTCAACGAGATAGAGCTCACCGCGAACCTGCAGCACCCGCACATTCTGCCGCTGTTCGATTCCGGCAGTGCGGACAATCTTCTGTTCTATGTGATGCCGCTGGTGGAGGGCGAAACGCTGCGCCAGCGTCTCGCGCGCGAGAGTCAGCTCCCGATCGCGGAGGCCGTACGAATCGCGAGCGATGTAGCCGATGCGCTGGAGTACGCGCACAAGCACGGCGTCGTGCACCGCGACATCAAGCCGGAGAACATCCTCCTGCACGACGGGCGTCCGCTCGTCGCGGATTTCGGGATAGCGCTCGCGGTGCAGCAGGCGGGCGGCGCGCGCATGACGCAGACGGGGATGTCGCTGGGCACGCCGCAGTACATGGCGCCGGAGCAAGCGATGGGCGACAAGGCGGTGGACCACCGCGCGGACATCTACGCGCTTGGTGCCATCACGTACGAGATGCTCACGGGCGAGCCGCCCTTCACCGGCGCCAACGCGCAGGCGGTCGTGGCGAAGATCCTGACCACGGATCCGTCGCCGCTTTTGCCGAAGCGGAGATCGATTCCCGCGCACGTCGAGGGCGCGGTGCTTACCGCGCTCGAGAAGATGCCGGCTGATCGCTTCGGCAGCGCCGCGCAATTCGCTGAGGCACTGGCTGGACGCGGGGCCATTCTGCCTACCAGCCGCACCGTCGTCGCAACGATACGCGCCGGTGACGGGAAATGGCGCAGCGCATTTCTGGGTGCAGCGGGAGTCGCGGCGGCAGCGCTCGCGCTGGCTGCGTGGGGTTTGACGCGCGGCGGCGCCGGCGAGCAGGATACGGCGCGTTGGGACTACATCGAGGTGAACGACAGCTCGGGCGTGAGCATGAACAGCCCCGCGCTGGCAGTGTCGCCGGACGGGAATACCATCGCCTTCCGCGAGAATCTTCCCGGGGGCCGCTTGTGGTTGAAGCACCGGCATGAGCTTGACACGCGTCCGATCGTAGGAACGGAGCGGGCCACGAATCCCAGTTTTTCTCCCGACGGTCAGTGGATCGCGTTCCTCGCGGACGGGCGATTGAAGAAGGCGCGCGTGCGTGGCGGGGCCGCGGTCACGCTCGTGGACTCGGCGCTCGGCGGATTCGGTGGCGCGGCGTGGCTCGACGATGAAACCATCGTGTACGTTGCGCCCGCGCAGAACGAGCTGCGGCGCATGAATGCCACAGGTGGCTCCTACACGGTGGCCTTAAGGGACAGCACTTTCGGCGGTGACGGCATTGGTAATCCGGTCGCGCTTCCGGGTTCGCGTGGCGTCCTGTTCGAGCTGTGCTCCTCGGGTTGCGTCACCGCGAGCCTCCGCGTAGCGGATCTGCGTACGGGTAAGCAGAAGGTCGTGCTCGAGGACGCGATGCAGGGCTGGTACCTGCCCACCGGTCACCTTTTGTACGTCCGCCGCGACGGAGCGGCGCTGGTCGCTCCGTTTGATCTGGACAAGCTCGAGGTCACCGGCGGCTCGGTGCCCGTGCTCGAGAGCGTGGCTGGCGGAGCGGGCTTCGCTCAGCTCGCGTGGTCGCGCTCCGGAACATTGGTCTACGTAACCGGTGGCGCTCTCGCGCGCGACAACATGATCGTGCGCGTAAGCAGAAGCGGGGTCGCGAGCGTGGTAGACACGGCGTGGTTTGGGCAATTCAAGTCGATCGCGTCGGCGCCCGACGGGCGGCGACTCGCTGTCGGCGTCGGAGTGGGAACGAGCTCACTCAACATCTGGGTGAAGCAACTCGACCGCGGCCCGCTGACGCGGCTGACCTTCGGGGGCAGGGACCGGAGACCCGCATGGTCGCACGACGGAAAGATGGTCGCTTTCGTTCGTGACACGCTGACCACTGGAGTCGTGATCTGGCGCGCCGCCGACGGCACGGGCGGCGATCGACTCCGGGTTCGTCTGCCGGCGCAAGCGCAGGAGGTGACTCTGTCGCACGACGGCGAGTGGATAATCGTGCGCACCGATAACGCGGGCCCGGGTGCCGGGGACCTGATAGGAATCCGCACGAGGGGCGATACGATACCTGTCACGCTGGTTGTGAGCCCGTTCACCGAGCTGCATCCTGAGATCTCGCCGGACGGACGCTGGCTGGCGTACACCTCGAACGAATCCGGCCGCCCCGAGATCTACGTGCGTCCGTTCCCTCGCACGAGCGACGGAGTGTGGCAGGTGTCCGTGGGCGGGGGAACGCAACCGCGCTGGTCCCGGCGAGGTGACGAGCTGTACTTCATCGATGCCACCAGACGGCTCGTGAGCGCAAGGATCCGTGGAGTGCCGACCTTCGAAGTCAGCGGGATCCAGCCGCTCTTTTCCGTCAACGACTTCACGATAGACGAATTCCACCAGTCATACGAAGCTACGAGTGACGGACAGTTCATCTTCATAAGCCCGCGACGAATGCCCGGCGCTCGACCTCCACGAGTCGTTCGCGTCGACAACTGGTTCAGTGACCTGCGTTCGCGGCTGAATCAGTGAGCACGCCTGTCGAGCGACTTACAGGCGCTCTCGCGGGCCGGTATGAAATAGAGCGCGAGATCGGCGCCGGCGGAATGGCGACCGTGTATCTCGCGCAGGACATCCGCCACCGCCGCAAGGTCGCGATCAAGGTGCTGCACCCGGAGCTCACCGCGGTGCTCGGCCCGGAGCGGTTCCTCAACGAGATCGAGCTCACCGCCAACCTGCAGCACCCGCATATCCTCCCCCTGTTCGACTCGGGCGCCGCGGACACGCTGCTTTTCTATGTAATGCCGTACGTCCAGGGCGAGACTCTCCGCACGCGACTGTCGCGCGAGCAGCAGCTCCCGATCGCCGAAGCCGTGCGAATCGCCAGCGACGTCGCGGACGCGCTGGAGTACGCGCACAAGCACGGCGTCGTGCACCGCGACATCAAGCCGGAGAACATCCTCCTCCACGACGGCCGTCCGCTCGTCGCCGATTTCGGGATAGCGCTCGCGGTGCAGCAGGCGGGCGGCGCGCGAATGACGCAGACGGGGATGTCGCTGGGCACGCCGCAGTACATGGCGCCGGAGCAAGCGATGGGCGACAAGACGGTAGACCACCGCGCGGACATCTACGCGCTCGGCGCGGTCACCTATGAGATGCTCGCAGGTGAGCCCCCGTTCACCGGACCGAATGCGCAGGCGATCATGGCGAAGGTGCTGACGACCGACCCGCAGTCGCTGACGCTCAAGCGCCGCTCCGTTCCAGCCAATGTGGAAGACGCCGTGCTCACCGCACTGGAAAAGATGCCGGCTGATCGGTTCGCCAGCGCCGCCCTGTTCGGCGCAGCGTTGCAGTCGGCAGCCGGCGCGACGCCGTCGGCGCAGTCAGTGTCCGGGCGGAGAAGCAGCGTTGCGACCAGCCCGCAAGCGCGTGTGCGCG
>JACDCY010000121.1 GCA_013817305.1 Gemmatimonadaceae bacterium
TGGGCATACGCGCTGCTCGCGCAGAGAAATAGCGCGATGACGAGTAGGACTTTTCTCAAGCGCATGATGGACCTCGATTAGCGGAGCGCGGAAGCACGGCTACCTCTGGACACTCCGTCATTGGGGTGAGGGCTTCCTCTTGAGGAGTCTTGCCACGTTGATCGAAACGAGCTCACTCGTCGATTCCGCCGAGGTCAGCACAAATGCCTTGCCATCGGGTGTCCACTGAAAGCCAGACTCGTCGGCCGGCGTAGTCGTGACGAACCGGGCCTCTCCACCGGCGGCCGGGACGACGGCAATGTCGGAGTTGCCGTTCTTTTGGGAGATAAAGGCGATCTGTGTGCCGTCGGGCGACCATCGCGGGCTGAATTCCCACGCACGATCACCGGCGAGCTTCACGGGCAGTTGTCCGCGCACGTGCTGCACGTAGATATCGAATCCTGCCGGATCGTGACCGGCGAAAGCCAGCGCGTGGCCGTTTGGAGACCAGGCAGGTGCGTTGGCATAGCCATCGAACGGAATCCTGGTCGGAGTTCCGCCAGCCGTAGAGACGACGAAAATGCTGCCCTCGCCTCCTTCCCCGGCGAGTGACATGTACGAGAACATCTGCCCGTCGGCGCTCCAACGCGGCGTTATCGGATTAGCGTTCCGCGTAATGCGGCGCGGCGCACCTCCCGCAACCGGAACGACCCACAGGTCGGAGCCTGCAGACTCGCGATCCGAGAGGAAGGCGATTGCCTTGCCATCCGGCGACCACGTTGGTTGCGTCTGGTTGTTCGGCCAATCGAGCAATTGCCGGGATTCCCCACCACCCGCCGCGATGACGGCGAGCGACGAGCCACTCGGCCGCCGCGTGACGTACGCGATGGTGGAGCCGTTGGGAGACCACTTGGCGTTGAATTCATCGGTTGAAGCGTCCGTCAGCCGCGTGGCATCGCCCCCTGCAGTTGGCACGGTCCAGAGGTCAAGATTTCCGCTACGGTCCGAGGTGAACGCAACGGTCTTTCCGTCGGGAGAAATCTGGGGGTCCCAATCTTCCTTGTTCCCCCTCAGAAGCTGCGTCGGTGTTCCACCGGCTGCCGGCACCGAAAAAATTCGCGAGACGTTGTTGTTGTGGGCAAATGTTACGGCGGAACCGTCGCGGGTCCATGTAACTTCGGTTTCCTTCGCCTCGTCGTCAGTCGCGCGCACGCTCTCGCCACCGTTGACGGAGACAATCCAGACGTCGGTCTGCCCGCCCCGTTCCGATATGTACGCGATCCACTGGCCATCGGGGGAAAACGCCGGAGCAAAATCGGCGCGAACATCGTTCGTAAGCTGCGTTGCTGCTCCACCGGCGGTGGGAATGACCCAGATGTCGCTGCGACCGGTGCGCGACGAGGTGTACGCGATCAGAGAGCCATCAGGTGAGAACGCGCTGAAATTCTCCCGGCCTTCGGACGTAAGCCGACGTGGCTCTTCGCCCGGTCTCATCGCCCATACCGTTGACGAATCGCTGACGGTACGGGTGAATCCAACGTACACGCCATTCGGGCTGAAGCGACCCCATTCGTCGCCAGGATGCGACGTGAGCGGGACCGGAGCGCCACCATCGACGGCAACAAGGTAGAGATCGTTGTTTCCCTTTCGGTTGCCAATGTAAAGCAGCTGCTTTCCGTCGGCCGACCATGTCGGCGTCTGCTCGAGACCCCGGTCGACCGTCAGTCGCCGGGCGTCGCCGCCCGCAGCTGGGACGACGTATATGTCGGGGGGTGCAAGCAAGTCCGTGTCGTAGGCCAGGAGGGTCCCATCGGGGGACCAGCTAATGTTGGCGACGTAGGCGGATACCGGACTCACGCGGGCCGGTTTGGTGCCGTCGGCATTCGCCACCCAGGCAGCCGCCTCGTTACCTCGCGTTGCCACGTAGGCGATCTTCGTCCCGTCGGGAGAATACCGCGCAAACTCGTGCGTGGCCCGCGTTGTCGTCAAAACGCGCAGTTCGTTCTCAGGCGATTCACCGGCACATCCAGAGAGTGCGCCCCACAACGCAAGAGCACCAGCAGTGCGCGAGCGGATTTTGACGAAACGAATCATGTCAGGATCCTCCTTGAGCCGTCTTGGTTTTTGAGAGCACTTTTTCCAGTTCCGTCGCAATAGACGTCACCACGTCCGCCTGCACGGCCAGAACGTCACTCATGGTGCGCTCGTAGCTCTGCGTCCACAAATGCCGGGATGTCTCCGGGTCGACCATCTGCACATTGATGCGCACCTTGTTGCCGGATCGGAACGCCGTGCCCTCGATCACCGCATCGACGTTCAGCTCGCTGGCGAGTTCGCGCACGCTTCGGCTGGATTCCTGGGTAAGCTTGAGAACAGCCATTCGGGAGACCACCGTAATCGCCTGATGCTGACCCAGCGCGTTGATGAGCGCGTCATGCATGCTCCCTACAAACTGCTTGTCATTTCCCGAGATGTCCTCGATGGGAAGCACTGCGAGGCGCTCAATACGGCCCGAACCTTTGGCATCCGCGCCGAGAACTTTCCAAGCGCCGAAGCCCGCGGCCGTAAGCAGGAATAGCGCTGCGGCACCGACAGCCACGCGCCTCATCCCATTGGCGCGAGGAGCGGCGACGGCCTTGACCGGTCGCGTCGCGGTCGGCGTCATCCCGCCGCTGGGCGTGGCGGCCTGCTCCAGCAGCGGCAGCAGCTCTTCGGCGGTCTGCCATCGGTCAGCTGGATTCTTTTCCAGGCACTTCATGATGATCTGATTCAGCAGCGCCGACACGGCCGCGCGCCGCTCTGTGACCGGCCGCGGCTGCTCGGTGACGTGCGCGGCGAGGATCGTCTGAGCGGTCGGGCCAGCGAACGGCGGGCGTCCGGTGAGCATTTCGTATCCAACCGCTCCGATTGCATAGATGTCGGCGCGATGATCCACGTCCGGTTCGCCCATCGCCTGCTCGGGGGACATATACGTCGGCGTCCCCAGCGCGATGCCGACCGTGGTCAGCTGGTTGTCGCTGGTGGCGGACTGACTGACCGCTTTGGAGATTCCGAAGTCCGCGACCAGTGCGTGCCGGCCCGTGAGCATCACGTTTTCCGGCTTGATGTCGCGATGAACTACCCCGTGCTTGTGCGCGTATGACAGTGCGTCGACGATTTGCGCCAGAAGCCGCACGGCCTCGTGTACCCCGAGTTCCCCGTCGCGGTGTAACCTGGCTCGCAGCGTTTCGCCCTCGACGAAGGGCATCACGTAATACAGGAATCCGTTCGCTTCCCCCGAATCGTGCAGCGGGAGGATGTGCGGGTGGGAGAGCTGCGCCACTATCCGGATCTCGCGCGGGAACCGATCGGGGCCGAGCGTGGCGGCCAGCTCCGGGCGCAGCACTTTCACGGCGACGGCGCGGTCGTGCTTGAGGTCCTGCGCGAGGTAAACCGTGGCCATCCCTCCGGCCCCGATCTCCCGCTCGATGCGATACCGATTACGAAGTGCTTTGCGGAGCGCGGTCAGCGAGTCGGCCATGTGCGCCCGAAGCTAACGCGCGGATTCACCTTCAGCTATCTGAGCCTTCTCACGTAGATCGACTGGGGCACGCCTTCCACCTGCAATCGCCACCCGCCCCCCGTTGAGACCAACATCACCTTCGGTGAGCGAACGAATTGATACAGGGTGCCGAACGAAACCTGGCGCCATATCTGGCCGTTGGTGAACTGGAAAACCGTGCTGCCATCCCAACCCGTGAAATCGCCGGCCATGCGGGTCATGATCAGGCTCGGATTGTCCGACGGGGCCGGCTCCGGATTGAGAGCCGCGGTGCGCGCAAGATCGGCCACGACTAGTGAATGAGATCGCACCCATAGCGAGAGCGCGCGAAGCTCTGCCGGCGAGAGCTTGCTCAACCCGGCCGCGGCGAATTGATCGGCCGGCATGAGATTCAGCACGGAGACTTCGCCGCCGAACACAGTCGGGTCGCCGGTTCCGGGCGAAGTGGACTGAGCGCCCGCGAACGCGGGTACGACCACCAGAACGAAAGCCATGCAGAAACGTCTCATTTTCCTGTCTCCAACGCCCAATCGGGTGACTACAGCTTTATCGCGCCCATCGGCTCGCGCACGGCTTCCGCGCTCTTTTCCAATGCCGCCTTCTCGTCCGGCGT
>JACDCY010000042.1 GCA_013817305.1 Gemmatimonadaceae bacterium
CTTGCGGCTACCGCTACGCTGATTGGTGTGTCAGGTGAAATCTGGTCAAGCTCGTCGACGATCTCCTCCGCGGTCTGCGGACGCGCTGCGGGATCCTTCTCCATGCACCGCATCACCAGGCCAGCGAGCGCCGGGGGTATGTCGTCGCGCTGAGTCGCGAGGTCTGGCGGCGTCTGGGTGAGGTGCGCGGTAATTGCCGCGCGGTGCGAGCCGGACGCGAATGGCGTGCGCCCGGCGAGCAGGTGGTACGCGGTGACGCCGAGGGAATAAATGTCGGAGCGGTGATCCATCGCCGGGTCTGCTGTGGCCTGCTCCGGCGAGATGTAGTCGGGCGTGCCCAGCGACGTTCCGGCCACGGTCAGCGTGGAATCGCCCGTGGCGTCGTCGCGCTCGCGCGCCGACGTGAGCGCGGTCGCCACGCCGAAATCGGTCACCATCGCCGCGCCGCCCGACAGCAGGATGTTCGCCGGCTTGATGTCCCGGTGCACGACCTTCTCCTCATGCGCGCGGGCCAGCGCGCACGACACGTCCCGCAGAATGCGTATCGCGCGCCGTATCTCGATTCGCTCGCCGCGGTCCAGCAGAGTCCGGAGGGATTCGCCGCGCACGTAGGGCATGGTGAAAAAGGGCAGGCCATCGGCCTCTCCCGCGGTCAGCACCGTAACGATGTTCGGGTGTTGAAGGCGGGCCGCGAGCGCGATCTCGCGCCGGAATCGGGCGATCGACACGCCCGCGGCAAGCTCCGGCAGCAGCAGCTTCACCACGACCTCTCTGCCGAGCGAGCGGTCGTGCGCCAGGAAAACGCGGGACATCCCGCCTCCGCCGAGCTCGTGCTTGATTTCGTAGGTGGCGCCGAGCGACGCGGCCAGCGTCTGCGCCACGGGGTCCGGGGGAGATTGTTCGGGCGGCTTCACGGCATCAAGCTACAACACGCGCGGCGAGAGGTCAGTCGGATGACTCGGACCTCAGCTGGCGCTTCAGGTTGACCAGCGCGGTGCGCGCGTGCTTGGCCGCGGGCGACGAAGGATGTCGAGCTATCAGAAGTCGCAGTCCGGAAACCGCGGCGTCCGGATTGGCGAGCGGCCCGGTGTACAGATCGATCAGCCTGTTGGTGGCGTACATGTGCTGGGCAGGCGCGACGTTCGCGAGCTTCTGCACTTCGCGGTACAGCTCGCTGGCGCGTTTGGGATTGCCGTGTTGGGCGTGCAGGTCCGCCGTGCGGAGAAGCAGCGTCGCTCCCCCTGTACCGGCGGCCGCGTGCTTTTCGAAGCCCGCGATCGCGGCAGCGTGGTCGCCGCGCGCAAGCAGCGACTCCTCGTACGAAAACGTTTCCTCGTATGTCCCCTGCGGCTGGATAAACGCGCTGAACGACCCGCCCGCAGCCCTGCTGACTGCCATGATGCCAAACCAGGTGAGCAGACCTACGCCGAGGAAACCCAGGAGCCCTCCGAGGACGGCACTCTGGCCGTGCTCGCTGGCGTACCGCGCGCCACCGTAAGCCCCGAAGAGTCCGCCCGCGATGAGCGCGCCGCGGAACGCGTTTAAATAGTCGGCGGCTGCGGGGCCCAGGCGGTCGAAGAGCGTACGTCGGTATGCCACGCGTCTCCTTCTGGCCGGAATCGGATGCCAGTCGTAGGTTGGACGAACACCAACCCCGGGAAATATGGGCTTCTCCATCTTCGACTGGCTGATCGTAGCCGCGTATTTCGCGTTGACCATCGCGATCGGCTTCTATTTCACGCGCCGCGGCGGCTCGAGCATGAGCGAGTACTTCACCGCCGGGGGGAACGTCCCATGGTGGCTGGCAGGCGTGTCCATGGTCGCTACGACGTTCGCGGCGGACACGCCGCTCGTGGTCACCGGACTCGTAGCCTCCCGCGGCGTGGCGGGGAACTGGCTCTGGTGGAACATGGTGATGAGTGGAATTCTCACCGTATTCTTTTTTGCGCGACTGTGGCGCCGGGCCGGCGTGCTGACCGACGCGGAGCTGGCCGAAGTGCGCTATGGCGGCAGGCCCGCGTCTTTTCTGCGCGGCTTCCGCGCTCTGTATCTGGCGATTCCGATCAACCTGATAATCCTCGGCTGGGTCACCAAGGCGATGGTGACGATCCTGTCGATCTCGCTGGGGATCTCACCGTGGATCGCCGTAGGGATATGCTTTGCGATTACCGTCGCATACGCTGTTGCCGCCGGACTTTGGGCAGTTTTGTGGACCGATTTTTTTCAGTTCATCATCATGATGGCCGCCATCATCATCCTCGCGTGGTTCGCAGTCGACGCCGTCGGCGGGATCGGCGCGCTGCGAGCCGGAGTGGCGACGCGCTTCGGGAGCGAGACCGCGGCGCTCTCGGTGCTGCCCGTGGGGATGGACGGCGGAGGGATCACGGCCCACGCGTGGATGCCGCTCCTCGCGCTGACGGTGTTCCTGTCGGTGCAATGGTGGGCCGCCTGGTATCCGGGGGCAGAGCCGGGGGGCGGCGGCTACATAGCGCAGCGGATATTCTCCGCCAGGACGGAGCGTGACGGCGTGCTCGCCACGCTCTTCTTCCAGGTTGCGCACTACGCGATCCGGCCGTGGCCCTGGATTATTACCGGCCTCGCAACCGTGATCCTGTACCCGAATCTCGAAAACAAGGAGCACGGGTACGTCCATGCGTTCATGGACTACCTGCCGACGCCCTGGCGTGGATTGATGCTCGCGGGCTTCGCGGCAGCGTACATGTCGACAATCGCCACGCAGCTCAACTGGGGCGCATCGTACCTGATCAACGACTTTTACAAGCGGTTCGTAAAGCCGGGCAGGTCGGAAAAGCATTATGTGAACGCCGCCCGCCTAGCGACCGTGTTCCTGTTCGCGGCCTCGCTGCTCGTGACGTGGCAGATCGAGACGATCGAAAGCGCGTGGAAGTTCTTGCTGGCGATCGGGGCCGGCTCGGGACTTGTGCTGATCCTGCGGTGGTACTGGTGGCGTATCAATGCCTGGTCGGAGGTGAGCGCCATGATCACGTCGTTCATCGTCTCGCTGCTCGCGTTCGCGTACGTCCGTCCGCGATTCGCGGCGGAGGATCCGAACGGCGACGCCTGGGTCATGCTCGTGACCGTGGCGGTGAGCACGGTGGTGTGGGTCGTGGTGACTTTCGCGACGAAGCCCGAGTCCGATGCGACGCTCGACGCATTTTACCGGCGCGTGCGGCCGGGCGGGCCCGGATGGGTCACGGTCTCCAACCGACTCGGCTTCGGGCGCGAGAAGATCCCCGGCGGCGCCTTGGCATGGAGCAACTGGCTCGCGGGCGTGATCGCTGTCTATGCGAGTCTGTTCGGGATCGGGAAGCTGGTCTTCCTCGAATTCGGCAGCGGACTGATCCTCCTGCTCATCGCCGGTCTCGCGTTCTCGTGGATCGCGCGCTCGTTCAGGAACGAGCCCGAACCTCCGGCCGACATTTCCCGTCAGGAACGGGAGCGCAAGGCAGCGTGACGTTTGTGGTTCATTCCGTCCATCTCTGCGACGTCGACGTTACGACCCTGGTGCCGCTGCCGCAAAGCTGCGTCGGGCTATTTCGCCACCCAGCTAGAGCATTTTGGTGGTGCGTTGGGTGACTGCAATGGTGGGCTTTGCTGACTCGATCGGGCCGCGTGGCCGTGGCGGCCGGAGCCGCTTCCGCCCTGGCGTGTGCCGGCGCTGGAGTGCGTACTGGAACTTTAGAAATTCTGCTTGTCGATGCGCCTACGCTGACCAGCCCCACATTGACGTCGATTGAGTTTCGCACAGCCGTGCGAATCGTGAACTCTCGGCGGCGCACACTGTACAGACATTGGTGTACGAACGTGCAACTCGAGCGTGAGGAGGGAGGTGAATGGGTGCCAGCGCTAGCGCCTGTATGCCCGCTCGTCCAATTAGCTCCGGAGGAGATCAAGCCCGGGGCCATTGTCGTCGACACCGTTGTTATGTCACAACCACTCCGGTTGCCGATGGGGCGTCGCCTCGCCAGTAGCCTCCCTGGCGTCTTCCGCGTTCGATACGCTGTGTTCACGCGGCGCTCTGGCCAGGGGGTCGATTCGCAGCTCAAAGACCTGCTTCCCGCGTCCGCAACGAGTACACCGCCTTTTCATCTTGGCACCAACGATTCCATCACCGCGAATTCAGCAGCCCCGCCGTAATCCAGTTGATCACGGCAGCGAGCGGGGATTCTCGTGGAGTCCACGCCTCGCGCGTCTCGCCCATGCTATTGGAATTCCCGCACGCGGTATGCATCTTTTCCAGCGATCGCGTGAGCCTGCACAGATCCTAACATATCCCTCATGGCGCCGAAGTTTTCGCGCTCGCGGAGTCGCATGACTTTCGTCCGGTTGGCCGGCCGCCTGACGCTGTTGCTTGCCGTTGCCTGCGACCGTGCCGCGGATGTCCCCGGCGCTTCCCCGAGTGACGTCCCGGCGCTCACGGCCGCAGGGGGCTCCGCCCGGGGCGCCCTCACGCCGCACGATTCGCTGATTCCGGTCGATTTTCTTGGCGCGTCCATCCGGCGGGGGAGGGGGATCCTGGCAGCGACGCGCGACAGTCTTCCGGAGCACGTCGGCAATCAGCTCCGCTGCACCAGTTGCCACTTCGACAACGGGACACGCGCCGACGTGATGCCGTGGATCGGCGTGTACGGGCAGTTCCCGCAGTACCGGGCGCGGTCCGGCGGCGTGCAGATAATTGAGGACCGGATCAACGACTGCTTCGAGCGCAGCATGAACGGCAAGGCCCTCCCATCGGACAGTCGAGCGATGCGCGACATCGTGGCGTACATGGCGTTCCTGTCGCGCGAGATTCCGGTAGGCGCCAAGGTAGCTGGTCAGGGAATGCCGGCTGTGAAGCCGCTGAATGCGGACACCAGCCGTGGGGCGGCCATTTATGCGACGACGTGTGCCCGGTGCCATGGGGCAAATGGACAGGGGGGTGTCGCACCGCCCGCGTGGGGGAGCGGGTCGTACAACATCGGGGCCGGGATGGCGAGACTGAGAACAGCCGCCGCGTTCGTCCGCGTCTCGATGCCGTACGACAAGCCGGGAACGCTGACCGATCAGCAGGCGTACGACGTAGCCGCCTATCTCAACAGCCGGCCACGCCCGGATTTTTCGGGCAAGGAGAAGGACTGGCCTAACGGCGACCCTCCGCCCGACGTGGCGTATCCGACGAGCGCGCTCGCGGCGAAGCAGTGAGGCCCCGCCGCGGAGTTAGTTTCTCACAACATCGAATCAGGGAGCTTGAAATGGATGTCTCGGACAAGAATCAGCCAGCGCGGCGCAGATTTCTCGCGCAGCTGTCCGGCGGGCTGGCGGGGCTCACTGGATTTGCCGCGCCGGCGATTGCGCAGCGGGCGGGTCTGGTGAATCCCGAGCATGACGCGTGGATGCAGCGGGCGCAGGGCGAGCACCGGCAATTCTTCCACGCGACGGGTCACGGCGACGGTGCCGCGATGCTGATGGCGGCGAACTATCTCGACGTCTACGCTTCGGCATACGGCGCTCGACCGGAGCACGTTTCCGCAGTGATAGGCGTCCACGGCTCAGCGCTCCCCATCGGACTCGTCGACGCGGCTTGGGAGAAGTACGAGCTGGGCAAGCGGATGACCATCACCGACCCGGACACCAAGGAGCCTGCCAAGCGAAACATCTTCGCCGTAGGCGGCCCGATCTCGATCGACACCGTGATGCGGCGCGGAGTCGTGCTGCTCGTATGCAACGTCGCACTGACACGTCTCTCCGGCTCGATCGCCACCGCGTTGTCGTCGCCGCAGGCCGATGTGTACAACGATCTCAAGACTTCGGTCCTGCCCGGGGCCATAGTGGTGCCCGGCCTGGTCGTCGCGATGAACCGTGCCCAGGAGAAGGGCTTCACTTACGTCCGCGCGTCCTGACCGCGGGGCCTCGTGGACCACTCGCCGGGTTTCCTCAAGCTTTCTGAAAGCGCCCGCGCTGCGGTTCGCGAGGTCGACGTGGAGGAAGCGCGCCGCCGCATGTCGCAGGGCGCGGTGTTGATCGACGTGCGTGAAGACCTGGAATGGGAAGAGGCCCACGCGAAGGGCGCGATCCACATGGGGAAGGGCGTGATCGAGCGCGACATCGAAAAGAATCTCCCGAATCCCGACGCGGAGATCATTCTGTATTGTGGAGGCGGCTACCGGTCCGCGCTCGCTGCCCGGTCGCTGGGCGAGATGGGGTACAGGAACGTCGTCTCGATGGCTGGAGGGTGGCGGGCCTGGCATGCGGCGGGGGGAGAGATCGAAAAAACTGACACCGAAACCTGAAATAGCTGCCCGCTGGCTTCAGTGGACCACCGGGACCCGATGCGGGTAATACCTGGATTGGTCCATTTGCTGCGTTTTGAGCGCCTTTCCGGGCCGGAATGCGTTCCGAAGCCGGCCGAGCGACACCAACACCTATAGCCTACAGCCAATCATGACACGAACTTTTCTCGGTTTCATCTTCGCGGGCGCCATTGGAATTGTCCTGGCCCCTAGCGACGCCTCGGCGCAGAGCGCGTGGCGCACGATTCACAGCGATGCCAAGATGACGGCGTCGCTCGATACGACCAGGATCCGCCTGTCGGACGAAGGCTCGTATGTGGTTTTCATGCGCTGGGACTACGCTACGCCGCGTCGCGCCGAAAGCCGCCGCGACTATACGCGCATGGTCCAGCAGGTCCAGATCAAGTGCTCGCCGATCCGCGTGAAGCGCATCGGGGCGTCGCTGTACTCCTCCACAGGCCGCGTGATCGAAGAGGTTCCGGCCGTGAGCCGCCGCGTTCTGGCGAACATGTCGTGGGATCCGCCGCGCGCGGGCTCGGAAGGCGCGCGGGTTTATCCAGCGGTGTGTCAGGCGCTGACGAGACGGCCGGTTCGCTAGGCAGGTCCGGGCGATGAAAAAGGAGACTCGCCTTGCGCGGGTCTCTTTTTTTTGCGCAACAGCCAGCGTCTGCTTGATGCTGGGATCCAACCCTCGAACGCGCCAGCATTCCGCAATGCTTATCGCTTATTGCGAGACCGGGTCACCGGGTGAGAATTGTTGTTGCGAATTCGCATTTCGGCTAAGCCTCTGCCACCAGCTACTTTGAGGTGCGTCCGGTGTATAGAAGTGACGGAGCTTCTCGCGCGATGGTCATACACACAGCGGAACGCCGGACGATCGCGACCGGTCCGGGCCGTAATGTGCGGGTTACCCGCTCCGCCAAGCTTTTCAGCCAGCAGGGTCTAATGACAACGCTTCGCAAAACCATCGTTGCGGCAACCGCCGCGGGTATCGCCTTGGCTTCGGTAGCGGAGGCCCAACAGGCCTCGCGCAAGCCCGCCGCCAGAGCTTCCGCCGCGCCAGTCGAGAAGCCCGTGGTAGTCGTGATGCCGGTCGACGAAACGCCGGGAGATTCCGCTCGCACGATCATTCAGCGCGACTTGGACTACGGTGATCGTCTCACGCCGCTGGCGCTCGACGCGTCGCTGCTCAAGCCGAACGCTCCGCCGGACGGGAGTGTGAATTACTCTTTTTTCGCGGGGTTCAAGGTAGCGGCGATCGTGGCGCCGCGCCGCAGCTCCACCGGATTACGGGTGGCTGTGTACGACGTCGCCACGCAGGCGGTGTTGCGCGAATCGGATTTCGCGGTCCCGGAGGTTCCGGCTCTGCGCGAAACCGAGATTCGCGATTCGGTGATCCGGGCCTGGGAGCAGCGCGACCTGGAGTCGCGTGCGGGTCTGGTGCGCACCACTTTTTTGCGGGACTCGCTGGTAGCAGCAGCCGCGAAGAAGCCGCCGCGCAACCGAAAGAAGCGAGCGGCCGAGGCCGCGGTCCGCGACTCGCTGATGCGCCAGGTCGCGCGCGAAGATTCAGTCTTGCGGGCGGGAATCGATCGGGACGTCGCGGAGCGGGACGCCGCGCTGCCGTTGCTGGTGGCGAGAGATCTGGCGCTGCGGGATTCGCTGGTATTGGCGCAGCGTTTCGCGTTACATGGGATAGCGGACGAAGTGCAGCGATGGCTTACGGGTCATCGAGGAATGGCGCAGAGCCGTGTGGCGTACGTGCAGAACGGTCGGGTATTCGTGGTGGACAGCGATGGAGCCAACAACCGGCCGGCAACTCAAACAGGCACGGCGCTTTCGCCCTCCTGGCATCCCAGCGGCACGCGGGTGGTGTTCGCGGATCTGAACGACGCGGGCACGCAGATCGTGGAGGCCAATCTGGTCACGGGCGGGTTGCGGGAGCTGTCGGCAACACCGCGCGGCCTCAACCTCACGCCGGTCTACACTCCGGACGGTCGCTCGGTGGTGTACGCGCACGCCCGGGATGCGGGCGCGGATCTGGTGATCGCGAACTTGGAGGGGCCCGCTCCCGCGCGCCGTATTTCAAGCCTGGAGTTGTACGACAGGTCGTCACCTTCGTTTAGTCCGGACGGGCGCCGGCTCGCGTTCATATCCCCGCGCTCATGGCAGGGAACGCGGATGACCCCCCAGCTGTTCACGATGAACCTGGACGGCAGCGAGGAGAAGCAGCTCACTCCCAGCGCCAAGGGAGTCCGCAGCTACCGGACGAGCCCGGACTGGTCGCCCGACGGACTGCGAGTCGCGTACATGCAACAGAACGGCGACTTCCAGGTGTGGCTGATCGACGTTCGCACGCAGGCGATGAAGCGTCTGACGACATTCGCCGAGAACGAAGACCCCACCTGGGCGCCCGATAGCCGGCACATCGCCATCGCGTCCACCCGCGGGGGCACCAAGGAGATCTGGGTGATGGATGTCGAGAGTGGCCGCATGCGGCAGCTCACGGATGCGCCTGGTGCGCGCTTGCCGGCCTGGTCGCCGGTGATTCAGCCCCCTGCGGCAGCGCCGGTGGCCGTAGCGGGACGGGGAGACTCGGGAGGCAAGTAGCACTTACTGCAATCAGCATCGAGATGTAGCCAGGCGGGATGCAAGCTGTGGGTGGCGAGTTTGGAGTCAGGGGTAGTGAGACGAACTCCGAACTCCAGACTCATTGACTCGCCACCCACAGCTTGCATCCCGCCTGTCTACATCTCGGGTGCTGATCGGCCCTACCAGCCTAGCACGAGACCGAAAATCAGCGGAGCCACGATCGACGCGTCCGATTCGATCACATGCTTGGGCGTGTCCTTCCCAAGCTTGCCCCACGTGATCTTCTCGTTCGGCACCGCGCCTGAATACGACCCGTAGCTGGTGGTGGAATCGCTGATCTGGCAGAAGTAGCCCCAGAGCGGCACGCTGTCGCGCTTCAGATCCTGGTGCAGCATGGGCACGACGCAGATGGGGAAATCGCCCGCGATGCCGCCGCCAATCTGGAAGAATCCGACTGAAGTCCGGGGCGCGGTCTCGGTGTACCACTCCGCGAGCTGCGTCATGTACTCGATGCCCGTCCGCACGGTGTGCACGTTCTTTACGTCGCCGCTGATGACGTGGCCCGAGTACATGTTCCCGAGCGTCGAGTCCTCCCACCCCGGAACGAACATCGGGAGGTTCTTCCGCGCGGCTGCCATCAGCCAGGAGTCGGCAGGGTCGATCTGGTAGCTAGACTCGAGCTGGCCGCTCAGCAGAATCCTGTACATGAACTCGTGGGGGAAGTAGCGCTCGCCCTTCTTGTCGGCGGCCACCCACTCGGCCAGCACCTCGTTCTCGATCCGCCGCATTGCCTCCATCTCGGGGATGCACGTGTCGGTGACTCTGTTCATGTGCCGGCTGAGAAGCTCCTCTTCCTGATCCGCCGTGAGCGACCGGTACTGCGGAACGCGCTCGTAGTGGTTGTGCGCCACGAGGTTGAAGACGTCTTCCTCGAGGTTCGCGCCCGTGCACGAGATCGCGTGCACCTTGTCCTGCCGGATCATCTCGGCGAGCGAGAGGCCCAGCTCCGCGGTGCTCATCGCGCCCGCGAGCGTGACAAGCATCTTTCCGCCTCCGCCAAGGTGGGCGGTGTAATCGTCCGCGGCATCGATCAGCGCCGCGGAGTTGAAATGTCGGAAGTGGTGGCGGGCGAACACGCTCACGGGGCCGGCCACGGGCGACGGCTTGGATTTGTTCGGCATGTCGGGATCTTGGTGACTAGGGACTGGCGGGCGTGCCTTGCAAGCCAAGGTCCGCGGCGCAGGACTGCATGGCTCCGATTACGAACTGAATGTGCTCGTCCAGATCGACGCCCAGCTCCTGGGCGCCCTGGACGACGTCCTCGCGGCTCACGCCGCGGGCGAACGCCTTGTCTTTCATCTTCTTTCGAACCGAGCGCGCGTCCACGTCGTGCACGCTGCGCGACGGCTTGACGAGAGCTGTCGCCGTGATGAGACCGGTGAGCTCGTCGACCGCGAAAAGCGCTTTCGCCATGGCAGTCTCGCGGGCTACGCCGGTGTAGTGCGCGTGGCCGAGTATCGCCTGCAGCACGTCCTCCGGGTATCCGCGCTCCCGCAGCAGGCGGACGCCGTGGGCCGGGTGCTCTTCCGAGGCAGAATGCGCCTCGTTGGGGAACCTCTCGTAGTCGAAGTCGTGCATCAGCCCTGCGAGACCCCAGCGCTCAGGATCTTCGCCGAGTCGCGTCGCGTACGCGCGGATGGCTGCCTCGACGGACAACATGTGCTTGCGCAGCGATTCACTCGCCGTGTACTCCTGCATCAGCGCCAGGGCGCTGGCGCGGTCGGGAATCGGGGTGTCGCTCATTGAGTGTAGGTGTCGAGGTATTTCACGCCGGCAGCGGTGTTGAAGATTACCACGCGATCGTCTGCTCCGATCATGCCGGTGGCCACAAGCTGCCGAACGGCCGGCACACAGGCGCCCCCTTCGGGGCATGCAAAGATCCCTTCCAATCGCGCGATTTCTCTCGCGCCTTCGATCAGCTCCGCATCAGTCACGGCGACGGCCGCCCCGCGCGATTCGCGCAGCGCGTCGAGAATCAGGAAATCACCGATGGCCTTGGGCACGCGCAGCCCCGAAGCAACTGTCGCCGCGTTGGGAAATTCTTCAGCGAAGCGCGCGCCGCTCTCGAACGCCCGCACTATCGGCGCGCAGCTGTCGGCCTGCACGGAGATCATCCGGGGCCGCTCGGATCCGATCCACCCCAGCTCCTCCATTTCGGCAAAAGCTTTCCACATCCCTATGAGCCCGGTGCCGCCTCCAGTCGGATACACGATCACATCGGGAAGGCGCCAATCCAGCTGCTCAGCAAGCTCGTAACCCAGCGTTTTCTTGCCCTCGACGCGGTACGGCTCCTTGAGCGTCGAGACGTCGAACCATCCCTCGGCATCCTTGCCGCGCGCGACTTCTGCGCCGCAGTCGGTGATCAGGCCGTCCACCAGCCGCACGTGCGCTCCGGTGAAGCTCGTCTCGATGATGTTCGCGCGCGGCGTGTCCCGCGGCATGAAGAGATAAGCCTCGATGCCGGCGCGCGCGGCGTATGCCGCAAGAGCGCCGGCGGCATTTCCCGCGGACGGAGCGGCAACCTTGCTCACGCCGAGCTCTCTCGCGCGCGAGACGGCGACGGCCATCCCGCGCGCCTTGAAGCTCTGCGTGGGGTTGCCCGCTTCGTCCTTGATGTAGAGATGTTTGCAGCCCAGCCCGTCGCCCAGTCGCGAAGCGCGGACAAGGGTCGTGGATCCTTCGCCCAGCGAAACGATGTTGGCGGGATCCGCGACCGGCAGCACCTCGGCGTAGCGCCAGAGATCGCTCCGCCTCGAGCGGAGCGAGTCGCGCGTCAGGGTCCTGCCGGCCGCGGCGAGGTCGTACCGCGGGAGGAGCGGCTTGCCGCACGCGGTGCAGAGGTTGTGAAGTCGGGACGCGTCGTGCTCCGCGCCGCACGCTCCGCACTCCAGGTGCGTCATGCACGACCTAGTCATCGGATGCCGAGCAGCTTGTGTGTCTGCAGGCTCAGCCGCCACTGCGGGTGCTCGAGGCAGTATTCGACCGCGAGCTGCGTGTTGCGGGCAACGTCGGGTCCGGCCATCGGCTGCAGAAAAAAATTGTCGAATGCGAGCGAGGCAAACGTCTCGGGACGCGCGCTCTCCTGCGGGAAAACGAGCTTCAGCTCGTTCCCGGAGGTCAGGGCCAGCTCCGCGCCGGCTTTGGGACTGACGCAGATCCAGTCGATCCCCGGCGGAGCGGGCTGGGTGCCGTTGCTCTCGACGGCCACCTCGAAGCCGCGCGCGTGCAGCGCGTCGACCGCGGCGGCATCGAGCTGCAGCAACGGCTCGCCGCCGGTGCAAACAACGAACGCTTGCGCGCCGGTGCCCGGCCACCGTTGCGCGACGGCGCCCGCGAGATCGTCAGCCGTAACGTATTTCCCACCATCCGGACCCACCCCGACAAAATCCGTGTCGCAGAAGGTGCACGTCGCGTGCTCACGGTCCTGCTCGCGTCCCGTCCACAGGTTGCATCCCGCGAATCTGCAGAACACCGCCGCGCGTCCCGCGTGCGCGCCCTCGCCCTGCAGCGTGTAAAAAATCTCCTTGATCGTGTACATGGGGAGGTCAGCGTCCCGCGTACGCGATCGGGTCGGGCAGGCCGGCTTCGGCGAAGCCGCGCAGCCGAAGCTGGCAGGCGTCGCATTCGCCGCACCCGGCTCCGCTCGCATCCGGGTCGTAGCAGCTCGTAGTGCCCGCGAAGTTCACGCCCAGCTCCGTTCCGAGCCTGATAATGTCCGCCTTGGAATGATCGATGAGTGGCGCGTGGATCGTGAAGGTCCCGCCGGTCACGCCAGCTTTCGTGGCGACGTTCGCGAGCTTCTCGAACGAGCGGATGAACTCCGGCCGGCAGTCGGGATACCCGCTGTAGTCGAGCGCATTCACTCCAATGAAGATGTCGAACGCTCCGAGCGTTTCGGCCCATCCAAGCGCGAGAGAGAGCAGCAGCGTGTTGCGCGCCGGTACGTAAGTGACGGGAATCCGGTCCGCTGTCGGGTCCTCGTTTCGCGGGACATCGATGTCGGCGGTGAGCGCGGACCCGCCGATCGCCCGCAGATCCACGCGCACGATGACGTGCTGCGCGACGCCGAGGTCACCGGCCACGCGCCGCGCGGCGTCGAGCTCGCCTGCGTGCCGTTGACCGTAGTCTACGCTGAGGGCGAGCACCCTGAAGCCGTCACGGATGGCGACCGCCGCGGTCGTCGCGGAGTCGAGTCCGCCGCTGAGCAGCACGACTGCGTTGTTTGACTCTTTCATCGTCTAAAAAGCTATTCGCTGCGTGCCGCCGGCTGTTGCTGCGTAAGACAGTGGAGCGTGCCGAGTCCCCAGACGAGGTCCGTAGCGTGGATGCCGACGATGCGCCTGCCCGGAAACAGGTCCGCCAGGATCTGCAGCGCAACGCGGTCGGCGGGATCGTTGAAAGTCGGGACGAGGACGGCGTTGTTGGCCACGTAGAAGTTGGCGTAGCTCGCCGGGAGTCGCTCGCCGCGCATCATCACAGGCTCGGGAAAGGGCAGCTTCACGATATGCAGCGGGCTCTCTCGCGCGGCGAGCTCCAGCCGCCGCAGGTTGTCCTCGCAGCGGCGGTGGTTCTCGTCGGCCGGGTCGGCTTCGTACGCGAGGGCGACGGTATCGACCGAGGTGAAACGAGCGATGTCGTCGATGTGTCCGTGGGTGTCGTCTCCGACGCACCCTTCGCCGAGCCAGATCGTACGCGAGACACCGAGGTACCGCGCGAACGCCCGCTCGTACTGCTCGCGCGTCATGCCCGGATTTCGAACCTGGACATCGGAGAGCAGCCATTCCTCGGTGACGAGCAGCGAGCCCGCGCCGTTAGTCTCGATACCTCCGCCTTCGAGAACGAGCGGGCCCTTGCCATCGGGGCGCTCGGCGCGGGTCACGGCCGCGCCGCTGATCGCAGCGACAGCTTCGGGGACGAGAGCATCCCGCGAGAAGTTGTCGTACTTGGCCCAGGCGTTGAAGTGCCACCCCAGCCATTCGAGCTCGCCGTCGCGCAGCACGCCGGTGGGCGCGGAGTCGCGGAGCCAGACCCGGTCGGTCGGTACGACGTGCAGGCGAAAGCTGGACGCATCTACGTGATGAGCGTCGAGCCGCGAGGCCGCGAGCGACCGCGAGTCGCCGTCGTGGCACAGGATCTCGACGGGCTCGGACCGCGCCAGCGCGCGCACGATCTCGGCGTACACCCAGGTGATCGCCTCGAGCTTGCCGGGCCAGTCGGGCTCGTGGTGCGGCCACGCGATCCAGGTTGCGGCGTGGGGCTCCCATTCCGCGGGCATCCGCACCCGGGTGGGATCGCTCGATTGCACGCTGCCGCTACCGGCCGATATAGCGATTCAAAATCTGGCCGTAGGCGTCGATGCGGCGATCCCTGAGAAACGGCCAGCTGCGGCGGGTGCTCTCGATCACTGCAGGATCGCACTTCGCCACCAGAACTTCCGGCTCCGTGCCTGCCTCCGCGATCATGCGGCCGAACGGGTCGGCGACGAAGGAGTGGCCAAAAAACTCGAGGCCGTTCGTGCCCGGCTCGTCTTCGTGACCGCACCGGTTGGGCGATGCCACGTACACGCCGTTCGCGATCGCGTGCGCGCGCTGCGTCGTGTGCCAAGCCTCGACCTGCGCTACCCCGAACTCGTCCTTCTCTGACGGGTGCCAGCCGATCGCGGTCGGATAGAAGATCACTTCGGCGCCGAGGAGGGCGGTGATGCGAGCGGCTTCCGGATACCACTGGTCCCAGCAGATGAGCACGCCGATCGTCGCGTAGCGCGTCTTCCACACAGCGAATCCGCCGGCGGCATTCGACGCCGTTTGCGCGTCGCCCGGCGTGAAATAGAACTTCTCGTTGTAGAGCGGATCGTCGGGGATGTGCATCTTGCGGTACACGCCCAGCATTTCACCGTCAGCGTCGATCACTGCTGCGGAATTGCGATACACACCCGCCGCCTGCCGCTCGAACAGCGGCACCACGATCACGACCTCGAGCTCCTTAGCTACGGCTGCGAGCCTGTCGACGGTCGGTCCCGGTATCGCTTCCGCGAGGTCGAAGCGCTCCACCTGCTGGGACTTGCAGAAGTACGGAGCGTTGAACAGCTCCTGGAGGCAGATGATCTGCGCGCCGCGCGTAGCGGCTTCGCGGACGCGCGCGATCGCGCTGTCGACGTTGAACGTCACGTCGTCCGTGACCTTCTCCTGAATGATGCCTACCGTGAACGTCTTCCCCGTCATCGTCCCGGCCTCACTTCACCAGCTGCCGCAGGACGTACGGCAGGATGCCGCCGTGGCGGTAATAGCTGAGCTCCTCGGGCGTATCGATCCGCACGCGCGCGCTGAACGTCTTCGCTTCGACGCCGGGAGTCGTCGCCCGGACCGTCAGTACGGACCTCGGCTCGAGCTTCTCGTCCAGGCCCTCGATGTCGTAGCTCTCGAAGCCGGTCAGCCCGAGCGTATCCCGCGTCTGCTCGTTGACGAACTCTAGAGGCACGACCCCCATGCCCACGAGATTGGAGCGATGGATTCTCTCGAACGACTCGGCGATCACCGCGCGCACGCCGAGCAGCGCCGTGCCTTTGGCGGCCCAGTCGCGGGATGAGCCGGTGCCGTACTCCTTGCCGGCGATGACGAGCAGCGGCGTGCCGGACTTCTGATAATTCATGGAGGCGTCGTATAGCGGCACCGGATCGCCGCCCTGCGTGACCGCGGTCCACCACCCCTCCACCCCCGGCGACAGCTCGTTGCGCAGCCGGATGTTGGCGAACGTTCCTCGCATCATTACTTCGTGGTTGCCGCGGCGGGCGCCGTAAGAGTTGAATTCCCTGGTCTTCACGCCCTGGTCTATCAGCCATTTTCCCGCCGGGCTCGCTGCCGGGATGGATCCCGCGGGCGAGATATGGTCGGTCGTGATCGAATCGCCGAACTTGCCAAGCACGCGGGCGCCGCGGATCGGGCGTATTCCCGGCGGCCCGATCGTCATTCCTTCGAAGAACGGCGGATTCTTCACGTACGTCGACGCGGCATCCCATTCGTACAGATCGCCGGTGGGGGTCGGCAGCGAGCGCCAGTTGTCGTCACCATCGAAGACATTGGCGTATTGCGTCTTGAACATCTCCGCCTTCACCGAGCGCAGCACTTCGTCTTCGACTTCTTTCGGGCTGGGCCAGATGTCCCGCAGGAATACGGGTCCGTCCTTGCCCGGTCCGATCGGCTCGGTGTTGAAGTCGATGTCCATTCGCCCGGCGAGCGCGTACGCTACCACGAGCGGCGGCGACGCCAGGTAGTTGAAGCGCGTGTGCGGATTGATGCGCCCTTCGAAGTTGCGATTGCCCGACAACACCGCCGCAACCACGAGCTTGTGCTCCTCGACTGCGGCGGAGATCGGCTCCGGCAGCGGACCGGAGTTGCCGATGCATGTCGTGCAGCCGTAGCCGACGGTATGGAAGCGCAGCGCGTCGAGCGCGTCCGTCACGCCCGCCTTCGCGAAATAGTCGGTGACCACCTTGGATCCGGGCGCCAGGCTCGTCTTTACCCATGGCTTTGTCTCGAGGCCCCGAGCGACCGCGTTGCGCGCGAGGAGGCCGGCGGCGAGCATCACGCTCGGATTCGACGTGTTCGTGCAGCTCGTGATCGCCGCGATCACGACGGAGCCGTGCCGGAGAGGGAAGGTGACGCCGTTCATCTCGACAGCCACAGTGCCGTGCATGTCCTTCTGCTCGTCCTGCGTGGCAGCGACGACGTTCGGGGAAAGCCCCGGCGAGGCGGAAACGTTGGTTGCCTGCCGCACCGTGGCGACAGCCTGGAGCGTGCCCGCTTTGGCGAGCTCGGCCTCGAGTCCTTCGCGGAAGAGCTGCTTCGCCATTTTGAGCGGAACGCGATCCTGCGGTCGCTTGGGACCGGCGAGACTCGGCTCGATGCTGCTCAGGTCCAGATCGACGGTCGAGTTGAATACGGGATCGGCACTGGCATCAGTCCGAAAAATTCCCTGCTCCTTGCAGTAACGCTCGACCAGCTCGACCTGGCCGGGGTCACGGCCCGTGAGGCGGAGGTATCGAAGCGTCTCGTCGTCGACCGGGAAGAACCCCATCGTCGCGCCGTACTCGGGCGCCATGTTGGCGATCGTAGCCCGGTCGGCGAGGGAAAGGCTCGACAGCCCCGAGCCGTAGAACTCGACGAATTTCCCGACGACCTTCTTTTGCCGGAGGATCTGGGTCACCGTCAGCACCAGATCGGTAGCGGTCGCGCCCGGCGGGAGCTCGCCGTGCAGCTTGAATCCCACGACCTCGGGAATGAGCATCGACACCGGCTGGCCCAGCATCGCGGCCTCTGCTTCGATGCCGCCAACGCCCCAGCCGAGCACGCCGAGTCCGTTGATCATCGTCGTGTGGGAGTCGGTGCCCACGAGCGAATCCGGGTACGCGTGGAGCTCTTCGCCGTGCGCGCGGGAGAACACTACGCTGGCGAGGTATTCCAGGTTGATCTGGTGCACGATCCCGGTGTCCGGCGGGACGACGCGGAAATTCTCGAAAGCGTCCTGACCCCAGCGCAGGAACGCGTACCGCTCCTGGTTGCGCTCGAACTCATTGTTGGCGTTGATGAGAAACGCCGCGTCCGATCCATATTCATCCACCTGCACCGAGTGGTCGATCACGAGGTCCACGGGCTGAAGCGGATTGATGCGCTTCGGATCTCCCCCTAGCCTGGCCAGTGCGTCGCGCATGGCAGCGAGGTCCACGACGGCAGGGACGCCGGTGAAATCCTGCAGCAGCACGCGGGCCGTGCGGAATGCGATCTCCTTCTGCGCGTACGGCGCCGTGGCCCACTTCGCGAGAGTCTCGACATCGGCCGCCCGCACGAAAGCGCCGTCCTCGTTCCGCAGCAGATTCTCGAGCAGAATCTTGAGGCTGACCGGCAGCTGGCCAGCCGTGGAGCCGGCAATGCCCGCGAGCGAGTCGAGTCTGAAAATCGTGTAATCCTTGCCATCGGCCGCGAGCCTCGCGCGCGCGCCGAACGAGTTGGGATGGCTCATGAATCGCAATCTAGCCGGACAGTGATTCGTTCGCCTGAGTGCCCTCCAGCGCTGTAGCCGGCGCCGCGCCGACACCCTCGGCGGAGATCGCGAAGGTAGGACAGTGATTCACGAAATCGCCGTCGGCCGGCGACCAGCTCACGACCGGTTGCCGGGCAAAAGCCTTCCCGTCCGAGCCCATTCCCATCAGATCCGGCGCGAGCGCCACGCAGAGAGTGCACCCGATGCATTTCTGCTTGTCCACGACAACGCGCATGTCGCGCCGGGGGAACACGCCGCCAGCCAGCTCCAGACAGCTGTCGAAAAACTCGAGCGCCTCGCGCGCCGCTTCGTAACCGGCGGTAACGAGCTCCGAGGTGTGGGAAAAGCTGAACCACCCGATGTGCGACACTCTGGGGCGAATGAGAATCATCGGTGGCCCTTTCCAATGCGTCAGCGGAACGAGCTGCAGCGCGTGCATCATGGACGACGCCGCCCGCATGTAGATCGAGCCGAACCCGTGGGCGAGAACATCCTCGCGGCGGATGATCTCCGCGCTGCCGACGTCCACCGCGATCACCGCGTCCATTCCCTGTGCGGCAATCGTGACCGGCAGGTTGTCGATGATTCCGCCGTCGGAGCAGACGCGGCCCCCGACGT
>JACDCY010000043.1 GCA_013817305.1 Gemmatimonadaceae bacterium
CTCGTGCTCTACTGAAGTCCCACGCGGACGGCTGGGAAAGTTCGATTCTGTTGGCAACGGCGGCCACGTCCTGTGTGTTGCGCGCCAGATCGCCGGCCCACTTCCTGATCTCTTCGGTTTCCGCCCGTCCGCTGAGAAAAACAACCCCGTCCCGAACCTGAACTCGCGGATCGACAAACCAGCCGGTGGCCTCCAGGACACTCTGAATGCGCCGGCGAATCTCGTCGTCCTGGGCGACCGGTTGCACTTCCACCTTCGTCGGCGCGGGAGACAAGTCTCCATCGTCGGGAGAAGGTTGATTTTGTGGCTCGGTCGCGGCTGCCTGTGCCATGACCGGCGTGGCGAGCGCACCCACGCAGAGGAAGCTCAGCGACGCAGCCAACAGATATCGCTGGTAACGGAAATTCAGTCGGGCGCCCTCATTAGGAGTTCCTCGGAACGCGAGTGCAGGCAGACGAGCCCGACACCGACAGCGCAGATACCGAGCCATGGCGCCGGGGCGGCGCTCATCGGCATAGCTGTTGCACGCCAGCACCGCTTCGTACCGAGGGAGAAGTCCGTAATGCACTAATGCCACAAGGAGTCACCGTGGACCAGCAGAAGCAGATGATGGGGGCGAGCTGGGGTAAATTCGCGGCCATGATCGCGACGTCGACCATCGTCATGTTTTTCCTGATGTACCAGCTGATCTATTCCCTGGACCACGCGACGTTCAGCATCAACCGGCTGCTTGCGTCGGTGGTGATGGGGTGCGTGATGACAATCGTGATGCTCTCCTTCATGTGGTCGATGTACCAAGGCACGCGAATCAAAATCGCTGTGCTCGGCGCTGCCATAATCGGCACCATCGTCCTGCTTTTCATGAATAGAAATCAGACCGTTATCGGTGACGTCGCGTTCATGAAATCGATGATCCCGCATCACTCGATTGCCATCAACAACGCGCGGAAGGGGACTATCAGCGACCCGCGCGTTCGCAGGCTGGCGGACGGAATAATCGAATCCCAGGTGCGCGAGATCGCGGAGATGAAGCTGCTCATCGACGATATCGCACGGAATGGAGAGCGGGGGACGACCAAGCTTCCAGCTCGCCCTGCGGCCCTAACTCCAGAGATGGTGCCCGGGATTCAGGAAGCTGTGCGGTAACTCGGGTGGTGGCGTACCTCGGCGTGTGCCTCCCGTCACCCTCCTAGGCGGCGGCTCCACGAGCGACCGCTACGAGGATAAAGCCGCCAAGTACCAACGAGCACAAGCCAATCAATGTGATATGCCGCATTGCCTGCGGAACCGCCTGTCGGGCAAAGCGATGATGCCATTGCCACGGAACAAGAAGAAGGCCGGCGGTTGTCACGATGAGGATCCAACCAAAGACGTTGAATCCGGCTGAGAAGAGCATCCGGGGTGATTGAAGAAGGAATGCCACGCCGACGGTGAAGCGCACGAGCAACTCGGTGTAATGCGCCAACCGAGAGCTTGCGAAGCCGAGGAAGAATCGTTTGGCGAAGGCCGGAGCGAGTAGGGCAGACGTTCCGAGCGCAACGAAATAGAGCGCGACGATCACCACAACTGCGAGGGCGAAATACTCGATCATCGATCGGTCTGGGAGCCGCCTAGCGCTCGGATTCAGCGGCGGGCCGCGCAGCGGACCGTCCGCTGCAACCCGTTGTTAGCCGCGCGCGCGCCGGTAGTGCATAGCGACCGCGCCGTTGCGGAGCGGCGTCGCCGAGACCAACTCGAGCCGTCGCGTGCTGGGCAGCCCACTCTGGTACAAGGTCGGGCCGTGACCGGCGACCCTGGGGTGGAGTAGGAACTTGTACTCGTCAATCAGATCCAGCCGGTCCAGCTCGGTCGCGAGCGTGCCGCTACCGAGGAGCACGCCGGTAGGGGTCACGTCCTTGAGCTTCTGCACGCTCGCGCGCAAGTCGCCGGCGATATGGTGGCTGTTGGTCCACCTAAAGTCCGTTCGCGTCGACGACACCACGTACTTCGGCTTGGCCTCCAGCTTGACCGCCCACGCGCGCATCGCCGGCGGCGCTTCCTCGTCGCCGCGAGCGACCGCCGGCCAATAGCTCTCCATCATCTCGTAGGTGACGCGGCCCCACAGCATCGCCCCTCCCTCGTCCATGAGACGGGTAAAGAAAGCGTGTGTCTCGTCGTCGGCGATTCCCTCCCGGTGGTCGACGCAACCGTCGAGGGTGATGTTGATGCTGAAGGTCAAAAGTCCCATGGCGACAAGTTTACTCTGGGTTGGGCGGAACGCTCGACTGTCACTTGTCGACGAGTCCCTCGCAGCGGACCGTCCGCTGCAACCGGTTGTTAGCCGTCATGATGGAGCCGGAGCACGACATGGGTGGCCTTCTCCGTGGGCACACACTGGACGCATTCGTATCCCAGAGCCCGCAGGTCAACCCCCTCGAATAGCCGTTCCCCCTGACCCAGCAGCACCGGTGAAATAGCGACGTGCAGTTCATCAATGAGGCCCGCACGAAGATACTGCTGAATGGTGTTCGGCCCACCGCCAATGCGCACGTCCCTGCCGTTTGCCACACCGCGCGCACGGTCAAGCGCCTCGTGGATGCCCCCCGTGACGAAGTGGAACGTCGTACTGCCTTCCATCTCGATCGGTGGGCGCGCGTGGTGGGTCAAGACGAAAACCGGGACGTGATAGGGTGGGTTGTCGCCCCACCAGCCTTTCCAGTTCAGGTCGGGCCAAGGACCGCGAACCGGTCCGAACATGTTCCTCCCGAGAATCCAGGCACCGATGTTCTCAAATCCCCGTGCCGCGAAGTCGTCATCGATCCCGGTCGTGCCATCGCCAGCACCGTGAGTCCGCTGGAAGGTGCGCGTCGGAACAAACCAGTGGTGCAAGTCGGTCCCGCCAACGCCGAGCGGATTGTCGATGTCCTGACTCGGCCCGGCTCCGTATCCGTCAAGTGAAATGGTGAAGCTCTCAACTCGAACCCGCGTCATTTTCCGACCTCTATTGTGACGGCTAACTACTTATTAGACAGTCAGGATATGCTGCGACGCCGCATGAATCCTTGTAAAGGGCCGCTGTACTTTGCCAACGGCAGAAACCATGGTGCGGCGTAAGTCGCGGTCGCACAGGCATTTGGAATGACCACAAGTTCCGGCTGACGGAAATAGGCTGCAAAGCTGCCGCTGCGTTACTCCGCATCGCGGCTAAGGAGAGCAGAGCATGCCGAGGATGGCGTACGCCCCTGCATCCTCTAATGCCGGAACTGCCGCTGCCCGGTGAACACCATCGCAATCCCATGCTCGTTCGCGGCCGCGATGACCTCCTCATCCCGCACCGAACCGCCGGGCTGAATGATCGCCCGCACGCCAGCCTCGGCCGCCTGATCTATCCCATCCCGAAACGGGAAGAACGCGTCGGACCCTAGCACCGATCCCGCCGTCTCGTGCCCGACCGCCTTCGCCTTGTGCACGGCCATGAACGCGGCGTCCACTCGCGACATCTGCCCCGCGCCTATCCCGATCGTTGCGCTGTCGCGCGCCAACACGATCGCATTCGACTTGACGGACGCCACCGCTCGCCACGCGAACAACATGTCGCGGCGCTCATCGTCCGTTGGCTGGCGCGCGGTGACCACATTCCACTGGTTCTCGTCACCCACGCTCTCGGCGCGCTGCTGCACGAGCATCCCGCCGCGCACGCGCTTGTAGTCGAGCGCGTCGCGGTCCCACTGCGCTTTGCCCTCGAGCACCCGCAGATTCTTTTTTCGACCTAGCGCTTCGAGCGCCCCTTCGGAAAACGACGGCGCCACGACGCACTCGACGAACAGGCTCGCCACCGCGTTGGCGGCTTCGTCGTCCACCGGCACTGTAAACGAGATCGCGGATCCAAAAGCCGACACGGGGTCGCACGCGAGCGCCTTCTTGTACGCCTCCAGCGCGGTAGAGCCGGTCGCGATTCCGCAGGGAGTCGTATGCTTCACGATCGCGCAGCAAATGTCCTCGCCGAACGCGTCGGTCGCGAACAGCGCCCCCTCCAGATCCAGCAGGTTGTTGAACGACAGCTCCTTGCCGCCCTTCTGCACCAGCGCGGAAAGACCGCCGGCGCCTTCCTCATCGTAAAACGCGGCGAGCTGTCCGGGATTCTCGCCGTAGCGCAGGGTCTGCTTCCGCTCGAGCGCGCATAGCAACCGGTCCGGAAAAATCTCGCCGCGGTTGCCCGCGAACCAGGCCCCGATGGCGGCGTCGTACGCGGCGGTGTGCTCAAACACTTTCTCCGCGAGATCTCGCCGCATCTCCGGATCGTCGTGCTTGTCCGTGAGGCCCGCGAGCACGCGCTCGTAGTCGCCCGGATCGACGATCACGGTGACGGCCGCGAAGTTCTTGGCCGCGGAGCGCAGCATCGACGGACCGCCGATGTCGATCTGCTCGATCGCTTCTTCCGGGGTGACGCCCTGCTTGCGGATCGTGTCAGCAAATGGATACAGATTCACCGCGACAAGATCGATGGGGGTGATGCCCGCCTCGCTTATCGCAGCCATGTGATCGGGCAGATCGCGCCTCGCCAGCAACCCGCCATGCACCCCCGGGTGCAGAGTCTTTACCCGTCCGTCCAGCATCTCCGGAAATCCGGTGACGTCCGACACGTCGCGGACCGCGAGCCCGGCGCCCCGCAACGCTTTCGCGGTCCCGCCGGTCGAGATGAGCTCCCAGCCCAGCTCGACGAGGCCCTTCGCGAAATCCACCAGACCGTTCTTGTCCGAGACCGAAAGCAGCGCGCGCGGCATTACTGGCGCCCCGCAGCGAGCCTGGCCGGCGCGAGGCACGCGACCATGTCCAGCACGCGCGGAAAGAGCACGTGCTCGACCTTGAGCACGCGCTCCGCCAGCAGCTCGCAAGTGTCACCCTCGTACACGGGTACGGGCCAGCGCGCGATCACGTCGCCGCTGTCGTACTCCTCGTCCACGAAGTGCACGGTCACTTCCGTCTCCCTGAGCCCCGCGGCGATCACGGCGTCGTGCACCCTCAGACCGTACATTCCCGCGCCGCCGAAGCGTGGAAGGGGAGCTGGGTGCACGTTGACGATCCGGTCCTTGTACAGCCGCGTCACCTCGCCGGGGAGCAGCTTGAGGTAGCCGGCGAGCGCTACAAGATCAATTGAATTGGCGTCGAGCATTTCGAGCAATGCGGCTCCGTTGGAAGGGTCGGCGATGTGCTGCGCCGGGATCCCGCGCGACCGCGCGGTCTCCAGCGCGCGCGCGTCGGCACGATTGGACATGACCAGCGCGACCTCGCACGAGCTCAGCTCACCCAGCCGCTCGCAGTACGCCAGGATTGCCTCGAGGTTGGAACCCCGGCCGGAAGCAAGCACCGCCACGCGGGAGCGCATCAGCCGATTCTACGTCCGGGCGTGCGTGTCTGTAAGGCCGAGCATGCGATTCACCGCTTCGGCAAGCGATGCGACGGTGATTGCTTCCCGTTCGGCCCACTCCACCTCTTCCGCGCTCGTCGCATCGGATACGATCAAATAGCCGCTGCCGCCGAAGGGCAGCGCAGGGCTGACGTCCCGCATCCTGTCGCCAACGAAGGCGGCGCGGCTGCCGGAAATGGCAAACCTCTTCAGCGCTTCGTCGAATAGCGCCGTGCCGGGCTTGCGGCACGGGCAAGGATCCGTTTCCGTCGGCGCGTGCGGACAGTAGTACACGGCGCCCAGACTCGCGCCCACCCTCGCAAGCTCCGCCGCGATGCGGTCGCTCACGGCTTCGTACTCGGCCACGCCAAAGTACCCGCGGCCGATACCCGATTGGTTCGTGACGACGACTACCGGAATTCCCGCCCTGTTGAGCGCGGCGATTCCCTCCGCGGCGCCCGGAATCATTCGGACATCGTCGGCGCGCGCGATGAAATGCACGTCCTCGATGATGGTACCGTCACGGTCGAGAAATACGATGCCAGGGCGGTCCACTATGAGAGGGCGCCTGTCACGGAGGTCGTCAGAGGCTCATCCTCGTGCGGCTGCAGAGATCGAACGTCGAGGAGCAGCTGTCCGTCCTTCGTCCGGCCGATCACGGGCATGGCGGCTTCGCGGAGCGCAAGCTCGAGGATGCCCGCGTCGCCTCGGAGCGCGACCGCGAATGACTGGAGCACGGCCGCCGGGAAAGCCCCTCCGCCGACCGACGACTCCGATGGAACCACGGAGCAGTCGACGCCGCGCGCGAGCAGAGCTGCCGCGATGGCGCGCGCCCGCGACTCGAGCGACGGTGGTGTCGCGGTCAGCATGGCGAGCACGGGAATGCTCTGCAAGGCCGCGGCCGGGTCCCGATACAAAGCGAGCGTCGCGCCGAGCGCGGCGATGGTGAGCTTGTCAACGCGGAGCGCGCGGGCGAGCGGATTCGCTCTCAGCTTCTCGATCACGGTCGCCTTGCCGAGCATGATGCCGGCCTGCGGGCCGCCCAAAAGCTTGTCGCCGCTGAGCGTGACCACGTCGGAGCCGCTGGCAAGCGCGTCGGACGCCGTCGGCTCGCCGCGCAGGCCGAACTCGTCCAGCGGAATCAGCAGTCCGCTGCCGAGGTCGTGCACGACCGGCACCCCTCTCTCTTTTCCAAGCGCGGCGAGCTGGTCGACTCCGACGTCGGAGGTAAATCCGGAAATCGAGAAGTTGCTGCGGTGCACCTTGATGATGGCGCCGGTCTGATCGGAAATCGCGTCCTGATAATCGCCGAGGTGCGTGCGATTGGTGGTGCCGACCTCCACGAGCCGAGCTCCGCCCCGGCGCATGATGTCGGGGATTCGGAAGCTGCCGCCGATCTCGACGAGCTCGCCGCGGGATATGATCACTTCGCGGTCGCGCGCGAAGGTGTCCACCGCGAGGATGAGCGCGGCCGCGCAGTTGTTCACGACCAGCGCGTCCTCGCAGCCGGTGATCTCGCGCAGCAGCGAGACGCAATGCGAATACCGTGAGCCACGCTCGCCGGCTTCCAGGTCGTACTCGAGGTTGGAGAACCCGCGCGCGACGTCCTGTATGGCGCGAATCGCGGACGCGGGAAGCGGAGCGCGCCCGAGATTGGTATGCAGCACCACGCCGGTGGCGTTGAGCACGGGTCGCAGCGACGCACGCGTAATGCTCTCGAGCTCCGCGTCCACCAGGTCGCGCCATCCATCGAGGCCGGCGGGTGCCTGTTGCGATCCATTCCTGACGCTTTCGACAGCGGCGCGCGCGGCGCTCGTGACTGTGCGTCCTGGACACCGCGCCAGCAATGCGGCGAGCTCCCCGGAGTCCAGGAGCGAGCTGACGCTCGGGAGATCGCGGCGAGCGTCACGCAAGCGCGGATCTTCAGCTTCGCGCGCTGCTTTGGTCATCGCCCGCTCAAGGCGGAGTCGGCGGCGCCGCGGGCGTCGGCACGGGGAGGGTGATCGTGTGGCTCGAGGGAGCAGTGCGGCCGAGCAATCCCGGGAAGCCGGACGCCCTCACCGTGTACTCGACCCCGGGCCGAAGCGGAGCCGCCATGGTTACGACCACCTCATTGTACGGGCGTGCTCTCGTCATCGCGGTCGGACGCACCCGCGCTCTCGTCGCCGCCGTGTCCACGGGCGTGCCGTCGGGCGGAGTGACGCTGGCGATCGCGAGCGCAACGGAATCCGGGCTGTGCACGCTGATCCATGCCGGATCGAGCGTGGCGCGCGCGTCGACCGGAAGGTTGAACTGCACGCGCAGGGTGACGGAGTCCGGAGCCAGGACGTCCTGGATTCGCGGCCCCGCCGAATCGTGCACGAACGCGAATAGTTCGACCCTGGCCGTGTCCGTAAGCGCGACCGTCACCGTGTCCCACGCCTCGCGCGGATCCAGAGCGCGATTGCGATTGCCGTCCACGACGCCGTTGAGCACGTACGAGCCCGCTGGCAGGTGGGGAAGCGTGAATGCGCCGGCGCTGTCGGTGTACGCGAGATAAATCGTGCTATCGGCCGTAATTGCCTGGACCAGCCCCGCCACTACGGGAGCGCCGGCCGCCCAATCGAACAAAACCCCTGTAATCGCCGTCGCGGGAATTACCGGGCCGGTCGAGAACAACGTCACCGCGCCGTCCTTCTTGACGTTGCCTCGCAGGTCGGCGAGCCCGGGAAGCATGCTGATGGTGTACGTCGTGTTCGGCCGCCATCCCCGACGAGGGCGGACGGAGATCTCCTCGCGCTGCCACTCCACCACCGGACTGCCATGCTGCGGCGATATCACGAACAGATTCGCCAGCGTGGTCGCACCGGGCGGAGTCTCGCTCACGACTTCGTCGAACCGGAAGATCACGCTGCGGGGCGTGACGCTCACGCGGCCGCTGTCCGGCGCGATGCCGATGAGGCGCGGCGCCTCGACGTCCGGCGGACCGCCCGGCGGCATTCCCGGCGAGGCACAGCCCAGGGCGAGCGTTGTCGCAGCCGCCCAGAGCGTCAGCCGCACAGCGATTCTACCTTCCGCGCGAGCGACTCGCGGCGAGAGACCCATTCTTTCTCCTTCGCGCGCTCACCCTCGACTACGTGGGCAGGCGCGCGCGATGTAAAGCTTTCGCTGGCAAGGCGCGTAGTGAGCTGAGCCAGCTGCTGCGCGAGCTGGTCGAGCTCCAGCCTGAGCTTGCGGCACTCCTTCTCGACGTCGACGATTCCGGCAAGCGGCGCCACGAGCTCGGCGCCGCCGACGAGCACGACATGCGCGGCGGCGCCCGCAGGTGGCGTGCTCGAGACGGACACGTCCGCGCGCGCGAGCCGGCCGATGAGCGCCCGCTCGCTTTCGTACACCTTGCCGTCGACGCTCGCGACGATCGTCGCGCTGAACGGTTTCGCAGGCGCGATGTTGTAGTCGGCGCGGATTTGCCGCAGGGCAATGACCGCATCGCGCACTCGCTCGAACTCATGCACGGGCTCGTGACCGCCCCGGATTGGCCACGACGATGCCGCCAGGAAGCCTGACTCTCGCGCGGCTCCTCCCGGGAGCTGTTGCCAGAGCGCCTCGGTGATGAACGGCACGATCGGATGCAGCAGCCGCAGCGCGGAATCGAACACGTGTACGAGCACCGCGCGCGCCACGTCGCGGTCGGGTCCGCCGTCCACGAGACGGGCCTTGGTCGTTTCCACGTACCAGTCCGCGAGCTCGTTCCACACGAACCGGCGCGCTGCTTCCGCGTATTCGCTGAGCCGGAGGCCGGCGCGCAGCTCTGCTTCCGGCCAGACACCGCCAGCGGGACGCGCCGAGCCGAGCGCCGCGTCGCACTCTTCGATCGCGGCGTCGAGCCGGCCGAGTACCCATCGGTCCGCCAGCGTCAGCCGGGACGGCTCGATGGTCGACAGCGCTGCGACGCTCTCGTCGCCGATGTTGGTCAGCAGAAACCTTCCGATGTTCCACAGCTTCGTGGCGAAGTTGCGGCCTACGCCGAAGGATTTCTCCAAATCGTCGGGATCGAGCGTGATGTCGGCGCCCATGCCGAGTCCGGAGACGACCGTATATCGTAGTGCGTCGGCGCCGTACCGGTCCACCACGTCGAGCGGGTCGATGCCGTTGCCCAGCGACTTCGACATCTTGCGATGCTGCGGGTCGCGGGCGAGCCCGTGCAGGTAGATCGTGTGAAACGGCGACTTGCCCATGAATTCGTAACCCGCCATCACCATGCGCGCGATCCAGAAGAACAGGATGTCCGGGGCGGACACGAGCACGTCCGTCGGATAGAACGCGCGCAGGTCTTCCGCGTCCTTGTCCGGCCAGCCGAGCGTGGAGAAGGGCCAGAGCCAGGAGGAAAACCACGTATCGAGCACGTCTTCGTCTTGCGCGACCGCGCCTCCGCACGACGGGCACTTATCGGGCGTCGTGCGACTCACGATGGGATCCGGGCAACGATCGCAGTACCACACGGGAATGCGGTGCCCCCACCAGAGCTGGCGCGAGATGTTCCAATCGCGAATCCCCTCGAGCCAGTTCACGTACACGGCCTCCCAGCGCTCGGGAAGGATCCGGATCTCGCGGCTGGTCACGGCGGCCAGCGCCGGCTCTGCGAGAGGCTTCATGCGCACGAACCACTGGTCGGACAGGCGCGGCTCGACGACCGTGTCGCAGCGGTAGCAGTGACGAATCGCATGGCGGTGCTTCTCGGTTTTGGCGAGCGCGCCGGATTTGCGCAGCATGTCCACTGATCGCTTTCGCGCTTCGACCCGGTCGAGCCCGCGCAGCTCCGTCGGCACGAGTCCATCCGCGGACTGATCCTCCTCGAGGAATCCCTCCGGCGAGATGACGGAAGGCATCGGCAGTCCGTGTCTGGAACCGATCTCGAAATCGATGTGGTCGTGCGCCGGCGTGATCTTGAGGGCGCCGGTGCCGAACTCGGGATCGACCATGGCGTCGGTGATCACGGGAATCGGTGTTCCGAGCAGCGGGTTGAGAACGCTCTTGCCGATGAAGCCCGCGTACCGCTCGTCCTCCGGGTGCACCGCTACGGCGACGTCGGCGAGGATGGTTTCCGGCCGCGTGGTAGCGACGGTCACGGACGCGGCCGCATCTCCGCCGCCGGCCAGCGCGTACCGGACGTAGTGGAGCGCGCCTTCTTCCTCGGCGTGCTCAGCTTCTTCGTCGCTCAAGGAGGTGAGGCAGCGCGGGCACCAATGGATGACGCGGTGTCCGCGATAGATCAGCCCGCGCTCGAACAGCGTGACGAACACTTCCCTCACCGCTACCGACAGCTCGGGCGAGAGCGTGTAGGCCGTGCGGGTCCAGTCGCACGACGCGCCGATCGCGCGCAGCTGCTGCAAGATTGTTCCGCCGGTCTTCTCGACGAACGCTTCGGTGCGGGTTATGAATGCTTCGCGCCCGAGGTCGAATCGAGTCTTGCCCTCCGCCGCGAGCGAGCGCTCGACGACGTTCTGCGTCGCAATGCCTGCGTGATCGGTTCCCGGGACCCACAGCGTCTCGTCGCCCGACATCCTGCGCCAGCGGACGATCACGTCTTGCACGGTGTCGTCCAGGCCGTGTCCCATATGCAGGATCGCGGTGACGTTCGGGGGAGGGATTACGATCGTGAACGGCGCGCGCTCGCCGCCGGCGCGTTTCGATCTCGCCGCGTCAGCGGTAAAGATTCCGGCTTTTTCCCAGCGCGCGTACAGTTCGCGCTCGGTGGTCTTCGGGTCGTATGTGGGGGGGAGTGCCGCCATGACTCAAGTTACTTGCTACGGCGGTGTTAGGTCAGCGGGGGAGAACAATGAAGAGCAAGAAGGGACACGCTACCCGCGGCCCGCTATCCGCTGACCGGAAAAGCAAGAAGGGACACGCCACCCGCTGCCCGCTATCCGCTGACCGCTACCCGCTAAGCGGTAAGCGACCGATGGTCGATATGTCCTGTGCGGGCGGCGGATAGCGGATAGCGGGCAGCAGGTAGCGTGTCTTTTCTTGCTGTTATCGTCCGATTGCACCGCTTATGGAACGATGCCCCATGCCAAAAGCGCCGGCATCAGAATTCCGCGATGAGCGACTACAAAAAGCTCCGGGTCTGGCGCCAGGCACACGCTCTGGCGCTCAATGCTCATCGCGTCGCCATGCGTATTCGCGGGCCGCAGTACGCCTCGTTCCGGAGCCAGATCATACGCGCCGCGATGTCGGTGCCGGCGAACATCGTCGAGGGTCGGGAGCAGCGGTCAGAGGCGGCATTTGGACGGTTTCTGCAGATCGCGCTGGCGTCGGTTTCGGAGCTCGAGTATCACCTGATCGCGGCGCGCGATATCAAAGCGATTACCGGAAGTGATTATCTCTCACTTTCCAGTCAGGTCGAAGCGGTGAGAATGATGCTGCACGGCCTGATACAACGGCTGAAGAGTTCCAAAGAGGCAGGTTAAAAGCAATAAAAGACACGCTACCTGCTACCTGCTACCCGCTGACCGCTACCCGCTGCGGGACTACACGAACGATTGTCGAAATCGTTGTGAGCGGGCTAAGGCAGGTGAAAAGCAATAACAGACACGCTACCTGCTACCTGCTACCCGCTATCCGCTATCCGCTATCCGCTGACCGCTACCCGCTGCGGGACTACACGACCGATTGTCGAAATCGTTGTGAGCGGGCGGCGGATAGCGGTCAGCGGGTAGCGGGCAGCGTGTCTGTCATCAGTTGCCGTGTATCAGCTGTGTTGTTCCGGCTCGGCAACATGATCCGCCTTCGGCACTCCCGTCGGCGCAACCGCGGCGCCCCCCGTTCGATCTCCCTTCTTCGCGCGCTTCACGGGCTTCTTCGTCCCGGAGAACCCCACGATGTCGTCGGCCGCTTCGTCCAGAGCCGATGCTTCGCTGTTCCAGCGATCTTCGAGCTCCGGCCTCGGGTCCGCGTGCCGGTCGAACTCAGTGGAGTTGCCCTGGCGGCGTTTCCCAATCCCCATGCTCTGACCTTCCCAATGAGCTTCAGTCAGCGTCGGATCGCCGTCGGCGTACTTCTGCGCCCTCGCGTCCATCAGCTCCTCTTCGGGGCGAACCCCGACGCGATTCACTACCGTGTCCACGCCCGGCACGCCGCGAGCGACTGTCACGGCGTGCGCGACCTCGGATTCCGTGTTGACCCACCCGGTGAGCTCGATGATCCCATCGCTGATGGCGCCGATGTCGATCGGGCGCTCCTGCAATACCGGATCGTTGCTGAAGGCTTCCAGCACCCGCTCTTCCAGCTCCTCGGAGTCATCGATGTCGAGATCGTCGTCGTAGTCGCCCGCCGATGCGATCCCCGCGCTGGCGTCCTCGAATCCGGATTGTCCGCCCCCATCCTGCAGGTCGAATTCGTCCTCTTCATAGGCGTCGAAATCCTCATCGCCGATCAGCTCGTCCGCACCTTCACCAGCGAACAGATCGCGCAATTTTCCGGGAAGCTCCCGTAACGCGCCCGATCGCTGCGAGACTACTACGCCGGCCGCGAAACCTGCGACTGCTCCCGCGAGTAGATACAACATTCCCTGCGACGTGGATTCTTCGTCGTGATAGCGGAACTCGGACATGATGTGATCCTGTAGCGGAAGGTGTTGGTGAGACTTAGCTTACGCCGTCAGACGAGTGCTTTCTGCCCACGATTGGAAAAGCAAGAACAAGGCCACTTGGAAACAGTAACTCTTACGCTCCCCGATGGAAAAGAACGCGCCGTTCCCAACGGGACGCTCGCGCGCGACGTAGTCGCGTCGATCGGTCCGCGCCTGCTGAAAGACGCGATCGCCGTGGAGATCGACGGCGCTGTCCAGGACCTCGCGACACCGATTCGAGGCAGCGGGTCCTTCCGCGTGCTGACCGAGCGGGACCCCAGGGCGCTGGACGTGCTCAGGCACTCGGGCGCCCACGTGCTGGCCACCGCCGTGCGCCGGCTGCGGCCCGGCGCGAAGATCGGGTTCGGGCCCGCGATCGACGACGGATTCTATTACGACTTCGAGGTCGCCGAGCCGTTCACGCCGGACGATCTCGAGGCGTTCGAGTCCGAGATGAGAAAAGTCGCCGCGGAGAAATACGCGTTCGTGCGCGAAGAGCTGTCGAAGAGCGACGCGAAGCAGAAGTTCTCGGATGACCCGCTCAAGCTCGAGCGCCTGGACGAGCTGAGCGAAGACGAAGTGATCTCTACGTATACGGATGGCCCGTTCGTGGACCTTTGCCGCGGGCCGCACGTGCCCGACACGTCGTACCTCAAGCATTTCAAGCTGCTGCACACCGCCGGAGCGTACTGGCGGGGCGACGAGAAGCGCCAGATGCTGCAGCGCATATACGCCACCGCGTTCTTCAGCCAGAAGGATCTCGAGGAGCACCTGCACCGGCTGGAAGAAGCCAAGCGTCGCGACCATCGCGTCCTGGCGCAGCAGCTCGACCTGTATTCCACCGATCAGCGCATTGGGCCCGGACTGATTCTCTGGCATCCGCGCGGCGCGGTGATCCGGAACGAGATCGAGAGCTTCGAGCGGGAGCTCGTCATCCGGCACGGCTACGATCTGGTGTACACGCCTCACATTTTCAGCGAGAAGATCTTCGAGATCTCGGGTCACCTCGAGAACTTCAAGGAGAACATGTTCGGCGCGATGGACATCGAGGGCGCGGCGTACAGGCCGAAGCCGATGAACTGTCCGGGCCACATCTGCATCTACGAGTCGCGGCCGCGGTCGTACCGGGATCTGCCGATTCGTTACGCCGAGTTCGGAACCGTGTACCGGTACGAGCGAAGCGGGGTGCTGCATGGCATGCTGCGCGTGCGCGGATTCACGCAGGACGATGCGCACGTGTTCTGCACGCCGGAGCAGGTGCCGGATGAGATCTCGCGGCTTCTGGACCTGGTGCAGGAGATGCTCGCCGCATTCGGCTATCCCTATACCATAGAACTGGCGACTCGTCCCAAGGAAAAGGCGCTGGGCGATCCGGCCGTATGGGAGCGCGCGCAGGCGACTCTGGCGGAAGTGCTTACGGCGCGCGGCCAGGAGTACACGATCGACGAGGGCGGCGGCGCGTTCTACGGGCCGAAGCTCGACTTCAAGCTCATCGACGCAATCGGCCGTAAGTGGCAGGGCCCAACGGTCCAGCTCGATTTCAACCTGCCGGAGCGGTTCCAGCTGGAATACACCGGCGCGGACAACGCGACGCACCAGCCGGTGATGCTGCACCGCGTGCTCGTCGGCTCCATGGAGCGTTTCGTCGGCGGCCTGATCGAGCATTACGCCGGCGCGTTCCCGCTCTGGCTCGCGCCGGAGCAGATACGCGTGGTGCCGATCGCCGAGGAGGTGACGGGATATGCGCAGACCATCGTGGACCAGCTGCGCAAGCTCAGGATCAGAGCGGAGCTGGACGCGCGGTCCGAGACTCTGAACTACCGGATCCGTGAAGCGGAGATGATGAAGGTCCCGTACATGGCGGTTGTCGGTAAGCGTGAGGCCGAAGGTCAGACCGTGGCCTTGCGTGCGCGCGGGGCGGGGAAGAAGCAGGAGGTCCTGCGGGTTTCCGATCTCGTGGACCGTTTGCAGAACGAAATCGTTAGCAGATCGGTAGCGGTAACGGCGGATTAACTGCGCTGCGCGCTGCGTGCTGCGCACTGCGCCCCGATCGATCGAGACAGCTGAAGAATCTTTGTAGCCACTAACTACCTACAGGTCACCATGCATCGTTTCAGGCTGGTTCCCTCCTTCGCGGTTGCTTTCGTCCTCGGCGCTGCGACCGTTGGTGCTCAATCCGCGCCGGTTGCGGCTGTCGTTCCCAAGATCGACACGCTGCACGGCGACGTCATCACCGACAACTACTTCTGGCTGCGCCGAAGGGAAAACCCTGACGTCATCTCGTACCTGCAGGCGGAGAACCGCTACACCGATACGGTGATGGCGGGCACGCGCGACCTGCAGGAGCGGCTGTACCAGGAGATGCTGGGAAGGATTCAGCAAACCGACCTGTCGGTGCCGGTCAAGCGCGGCCCCTGGTACTACTACTCGCGGACGGTCGAAGGAAAACAGTATCCGATATACGCCCGCAAGCGCGGCAGCCTTGAATCGGCGGAAGAGGTCTACCTGGACCACAACGCGCTCGCCGAGGGAAAATCTTATCTCACCCTCGGCGTGACGACGATCAGCCCCGATCATCGCTTCCTCGCTTTCACGGTGGACACGACGGGGTCGGAGCATTTCACGCTGATGGTCAAGGATCTCACGACGGGTCAGGTTCTGCCCGACAGGATCCCCGACGTGCACTTCTCCGTGGCGTGGGCGGCGGACAACCGCACGCTGTTCTACACGAAAACGGATTCGGCGCAGCGATCAGACAGAATTCTTCGGCACATCGTGGGGACCGATGCCTCGAGGGACTCTGTCGTGTTTCACGAGCCGAACGTTCTCTTCAATGTCGGCGTGGGACGCACGAGGGACGATCAGTTCGTGATGATCAACTCGGAGAGCTTCACGAGCTCCGAGTACTGGTATGTGCCTGCGCGCACTCCGCTGGTGCCGTTCCGGGTCATCGCACGTCGCCGGCCCGACGTGATCTACTCGCCGGAGCACCGCAACGGGCAGTTCTACATCACGACCAACGGCGGAGCCACCAACTTCAAGGTCATGGTCGCGCCGGCGGCAAATCCGTCCTCCGCCAACTGGCGGGAGTACATCGCCCACAGCGACACTGTGCTGATCGACGGGCTCGACGCCTTCAGCAACCATCTCGTCATCTATGAGCGCTCGAGCGGGCTGAGGAAGATCCGGATCCGCGACTTGAAGACGAGCTCCGACCACTACATCACCTTCCCCGAGCCGGTCTACACCTACAGCCCGGCGGGGAACCCGGAGTTCGACACGAACCTTCTGCGGTTCACCTACCAGTCGCTCATCACGCCGTCCAGCGTTTTTGACTACGACATGAACGCGCGCTCGCTCGATCTGAAGAAGCGTACCGCGGTGCTCGGCGGCTACGACCCGTCGCAGTACGGCACCGAGCGGACCTGGGCGCGCGCGCCCGACGGGAAGATGGTTCCGGTCTCGCTCGTCTACCGCAAGCCTTTCGTTCGCGACGGGACGAGGCCGATGCTGCTGTACTCGTACGGCTCGTACGGGGCGAGCACGGATCCGACCTTCTCGTCCAACAACTTGAGCCTGGTGAATCGTGGCGTCGTGTACGCGCTTGCGCACATCCGCGGCGGACAGGAGATGGGTCGCGCATGGTACGACGAAGGCAAGATGATGAGCAAGATGAATACTTTCACCGATTTCATCGCCGCCGCCGAGCATCTCGTCCGTGATCGGTTCACCTCGCCGGACCGGCTGGCGATCCGGGGCGGCAGCGCGGGCGGACTGCTGATGGGCGCCGTGGTCAACATGCGGCCCGACTTGTTCAAGCTAGTCGTAGCCGACGTCCCGTTCGTGGACGTCATCAACACGATGCTCGACGCGTCGATCCCGCTGACCGCGCAGGAGTGGGAGCAGTGGGGCAATCCTTCCGTTCCCGAGCACTACGCCTACATGAAGCGGTACTCGCCGTACGACAACGTAGAGCGCAAGGCTTACCCGATGATGCTGGTGACGACGGGCCTCAACGATCCGCGCGTCGCGTTCTGGGAGCCGGCCAAGTGGGTCGCCAAGCTTCGCACCATGAAGACCGACCAGAATCTGCTCCTTCTGAAAACCAACATGGGCGCTGGCCATGGCGGCTCGTCGGGCCGGTACGATGCGTTGAGGGAGGTGGCGTTCCGGTATGCGTTCATTCTCCGCGGGCTGGGGCTGGACAACGTGCAGCCGACGAGATGAGAGGTATTAGCTATTAGGTATTAGCTATGAAATATGGCGCGCCGTTACTAATACCTAATGCCTAATACCTACTAGCTTCCTTCAATGTCCGATCTCTCCAGCATTCCCGTAATCGTCTCCGCGGTTCGCACGCCCATCGGCCGCTATCTCGGCGGGCTTTCGTCGCTTTCCGCGCCGGAGCTGGGCGCGATCGTGATACGGGAGGCCATCAAGCGCGCCGGCATCGACGTGCAGGACGTCGAAGAAGTGCTGATGGGCCACGTGCTCCAGGGTGGAACGGGACAGGCCCCGGCGCGGCAAGCCGCGCTCAAGGCCGGACTCCCCGGCACCGTTGCGGCCACGACGATCAACAAAGTGTGCGGGTCGGGACTCAAAGCGGTGATGCTCGCCGCGCAGTCCATTCGTGCGGGAGACCAGCAAGTCGTCGTGGCTGGAGGCCAGGAGTCGATGTCCAATGCGCCCCACTACCTGTACGGGCTGCGCCAGGGCGTCAAGCTCGGCGACCAGACCATGGCCGACGGCGTCCTCAAGGACGGTCTCTGGTGCTCCTTCTGTGACACGCACATGGGAGGGCACGCGGAGTACACCGCGCAGAAAGCCGGAGTGAGCCGGGAGCAGCAGGACGATTTCTCGCTGCGATCCCACCAGAAGGCGCTTGCCGCGATGGAGAGCGGCAAGTTCGACGATGAGATTGTGCCGGTCGAGATCGCCGGCCGCAAGGGTTCGACGATCGTGAGCGCGGACGAAGGGCCGCGAAAGGAGACAACCGCCGAGGCTCTCGCCAAGCTGCGGCCCGCCTTCCCGGGCAAGGATGGCGAGAAGCTTTCGGTTACCGCGGGGAACGCATCGACGCTGAACGACGGCGCGTCGGCGCTGGTCGTGACGTCCGAGCAGTACGCGCGCGACCACGGGCTCGAGATTCTGGGAAGAATCACCGGCTATGCCACGGGCGGCGGAGAGCCGAAGGATCTGTTCTTCGCTCCGATCGTCGCCGTGGAGAAGCTCATGAAGAAGAGCGGCGCCTCGATCGGCGACTACGACCTCATCGAGGCTAACGAGGCTTTCGCCGCCCAGGCGCTCGCCAATGGCAGTGGTCTCAATTGGGACTCGAATAGAGTGAACGTGCACGGCGGCGCTATCGCGCTTGGGCATCCGATCGGCGCCAGCGGAGCGCGCGTACTGACAACGCTGGTGCATGCGATGAAGGATCGGGATGCGGGAACGGGACTGGCGACCCTATGCCTCGGGGGCGGGAACGCGGTCGCGCTGTCGGTGGAGCGGGCCGATTAAAGCGTTGTCGGGACGCGGCATCTTCTTCGCTCAGGATGGAAATCTCCGCGCTATCTGGCGCGGAGTTCTTTTTGTC
>JACDCY010000122.1 GCA_013817305.1 Gemmatimonadaceae bacterium
GCGTGCGCGGCGAGCCGGGGATTGCCCGCCGCCAACTCCTTGACGACGCCATCGCCCTCGCGGCAAAGAACGACGAACGGGCCGGGGAAATGATCGCCCAGCAGATCGTGCCGCGTCGCCTTGGCGGCTACCAGATGCAGCAACGCCGCCTTGCCCCGGCGTTCGGGACGCCGGAGGATTCGGAAGTGATCGGAGTCAAACGTGCCTGACGAGAATAGCGAGACGGTGTTTCTGGTTGTCAACCACGAAAAATGGGGCCGAGAGATTGCCGTGTTAAGCATCTTCAGCCATCGCACGGACGCCGAAGATGCGATGAAGGATTTTGCATCACGAGCAGACCGCGACGAGTTGTTTTTCATCGAGGAGTTTGCGCTCAATCCCGATTATCGAACGATCCACGGTTCGTGGGAGCGGGATTCCTAGGAAGGATGTTGTGCATGACCGACAAATACCGCAACGATGACGCCGTGATCCTGCGCCATGACGGGGGCGGGGTGTTGCGCCTGGACCCGGCGCGGTTTGGTGACGATGCGCGGAAGGCGGCGAAAAAGGAGGGCTGGGTGGAACAGGAGCCACAGAAAGACGGCTTCCGCAAGCGCCGGAAGCGGACGGCCGCCGACATGAAGCGGCTGATTGCGGAGGGCATTGTCGCCGATCCCGCCACGGGCGGGCAGCCGCATCAGGAGTACGGGCCGGAGACGTTTGTATTCAATGTTCCGCTGGGCACGCTGGGCGGTGAGACGAAGCCGCTTGATAACGGGAAGGAGTAAGCAGCATGGCAGTCACGATTCCGATCTTTGGAAAATTTCCCGAAAACCTGGGGGGTGGGAACGTCGCGGGCGACGGTCCGATGGACCTCTTGAGCGACACCATCAAACAGACGTTGCACACCTCAACCTGGGCGCCGAACTATTCGACCAATGAGGTCAAGGCCGACGCCACGAACGAGCTGGCGACCGCCAACGGGTACACCGTCGGTGGGGTGACGCTGGCCAGCAAGACCTATGCGGCGAGTGCATTGGTGACGACGTTCGATGCCGCGGATACCTCGTGGACCTTCACCGGGGCGGTCACGTTCCGGCATGCGCCCATTTGGGACGATACGCCCACAGCTCCCGCCGATCCACTCATCCTAAATGTGGATACCGGGGGCGATCAAACCCTTAATGGAGTTACGTCAGCCTTCCAATGGAATGCATCGGGCATTTTCGCCTTCACCGTGACCTAATCCGATGACCGACGCACGGAGCCACGTACTCCCCCTAGGCCGCCTTCCGGCGCCGGACGACCGCCATCTGCGGCGCTGGTCGCTGACGGAGTCCACGCTGCCGGTCAAGCCGACGCCGGTGGTTCTCGGCATCAACTGGTATCAGGCGTTTGACGCCCCCGTGCTGGTGGGTGGATCACACTGGATCGGCCGCGGAACCTCCTGGGGCCAACTTCGCGGCGGGCACGCCGTCTGCCTGTTGCCGCCATCACTGGTCGACACCTTCGACTGGTGGCGGTTCTACGACCAGGGGCGTGAGGGCGCCTGTGTCGGGTATGCCGCCACGCGCATGATGACGTTGCTGAACCGCCAGCGATATGACGCGCCCTGGCTCTACCACGAGGCGAGGAAGGTGGACGATTGGGCCGGAGAGAACTACTCCGGAACGAGTGTGCGCGCAGGCATGGACGTGCTGCGGGACCAGGGGCATCGCGCCCCGCTCAGACCCGTCAGCGCCGCTCACGGCATCGCGGCGAATCGCTGGGCCACGAGCGTTGAGGACATCGCTGCCTGCCTGAATCCCGCCGATCCGAGTCGGGTGCTGAACGCGGGGTATGTGCGGCTGCTGAACAGCTGGGGCGCGTGGTACCCGCATCTGACGCGCGTGCCGCTCGAGGCGCTGCATCGGCTGGTGTTTGCTGAGGACGGCGAGGCAACGGTTGTTACTGACCGCTGATAGAGGACATTCATGACCCTCCTGCTTCGCCGACAAACCGAGATCGCCGCAAACCTCGTCGCCCAATCGGCGCCCGAACCGATCGACTTCGACGCGCTAGCGCAGGGTCCGGCTCTAACCGGAGTTATTTCGGGCTGCGCCGTATCCGTCACCGGAGCCAATATGACGGTCACGGTCGCGGCGGGCGTGGTGCGCCATAAGGGGCGGCGGGTCGTCGTCGCCGGGGGTGGGGTGACGGCGGTCACGGACGGTTCTAACCCGCGTCGCGCGATCGTTTCGGTGAACACCTCCGGGACGCTGGCAATCACCCACGGCACGGCGGCGGCGAGTCCGTATCTGCCGAACGCTTCAGCGATCCCGGCGAACTCCGTCGTCATCGCTGCCGTCGACATTCCGGCCGCGACCACCGCCGTGACGACCGCCATGTTGACCGACAAAGCGGTCCCGGTGCCGGAGCTGACCTGGCACGATGCCCGCCACTATCCGACGCTCCAAGACGCGCTCAACGCGGCAAGTACGTTCGGCGGCATCGTCACCTGGGAAGGGACGTTGACCGTCAACGCCGCCCAGGTGACGATACCCGCCAACGTCACGTTGCAAGGGCTGGGACGCGAACGCTCGATCCTGACCCTGACCGGGGCGGCGGTCTACGGGGTTATTACCGGGGGAGCCGGCGCGGGGATTCAGGATTGCACGGTCAACTGCACGGCAGGGGATCGGGTCAGCGCCGTTGAGCTCGCCCATAGCAACACGTTTGCTCGCCGCTGCCTCGTCTCCTATACCTCCACCGGTCGCACGGGCACTGCCCGCTGCATCAGCGCCAGCAATCAGGACGGCAACGGCCAGCCGCGCACCGACATCGTTATCGAGGGCAACCTTTGCACCGGGGGGAGCGCCCAACTCTCGGGGATTGTCGTCTCCGAGGCGCCCCGCGTTCGCATCGTCGGCAATCGGGTCTACAGCATCACCAATACCGCAGCCCTGGCCGCCGACAAGCGCCGCTGCTGGGCTATCTATATCTCGTACCTGTCGCCCAACGGCATCATCCACGATAACCACGTCTATTCCACCAATACCTCCGGTATCCATGTCAACGCCGATCCCGGCACCGGCAGCGGCCCGGAAACGGGACAGCACGGGCATCGGGTCACGAATAACACCGTCGAGGGCGTGACCTACATGGGTATGGCCGTCGAGAACGTCTACAACCCCTATATCGCGGGCAACAAGATTCGTACCTGTCATTGCTGCCTGCGCCTCGGCACCGCCACATCCGGGCTGGGTCACGTCCAGGGCGGGCGGGTGGTCGGCAATCATTTCGGCGACCTGGTGGTTTCCGACACCTCCATCAGCGTAGCCCTCTACGACATCTACGCCAATGATGTGGTGAGCATCGGCAACGAGATCGATGACCGGGGCACGGGCGCTACCCTCGGTATCGACGTGCGCGGCGACCGTGTGACCCTCATCGGCGAGAAAATGAACGCGCTACGCCCAGAGCGGGGCATCCTGGTCAACTCCGGCGCTGACGATTGCCACATCATCGACTGCGAGATTCCCGCCTCCACTTCCGCTACCACCGGTGGCGGCATCTACGCGGTGCAGTTGGCGGCGCTGCGCGGGAGCATCGACGGCGGGTTCTATCAGTCGGGAGCGTCGCGGCAAAACATTCTGCTCAATGAGAATGACTGCCAGGTCCGCAACGCCCGCATCGATCTGGGCGATCGCAACGTCCAGACCGCCGCCGCCAAGACCGGTATCCTGATTGAGGGCAATCGCCTCTCGGGGGCTGGCAACGCCGACGCGATCAATAACGTGGCCGGGGTTGGGGCGGTGATCCGCAATAACCACGACTACATCGGCAATGCCGACGATGAGGTAGCCGCGTTCCTGCTCTCGGCTGACCTATCCGCAACCGCGACCACGATTAGCAACTTCTTTGGCGCGAACTCGGCGGTGTCGCTCCCGATTGGAGCCTATCGTATCGAGTTCGACGCATTTTTCCTGAAAAACACGGCGGGCACGCTGGTCTGGACGATTACGTGTAGTGCTGCTCCGGCCAGCCTCAACGCACGATTGCACGCTGACGCGGTAGCGGGTGTGGGATCGGGGGCGAATGCTACGGCAGCGCC
>JACDCY010000123.1 GCA_013817305.1 Gemmatimonadaceae bacterium
AGATAGGGCGTCAGGCGTTTGTAGCCCGCCCACGTCACCGAGGCGTCAAACTGCCAGGTCTGGTCGTTCTCGGGATTCATCGAGCAGCGCCCCTCGATGACGATATCCGAGATATCCTCCAGGCGGTTTCCCGCGTAGTCGCAGCGGTAGAGCCGGGACTCCACACGGGGGGCGCTCACGACCCCGCCTCCCGGTAACTGACCGAGGCGTGCGGCGCGCCGTACCAGTGGGAGTCATCGCCCTGGTCGCCATCGACGTAGGGGGTGGCGCCACCCGTTGTGGCATCCTCGATTTGCGCACCATCGACGCGCAGCGTTGCCGCCGCGCCGGCATCGAAGCTCGGCAACTCAGCGTACGGGAGAGACTGCACGGCATCGATCCAGAAATCCGCAACCGGCGCGGTTCCGATCCGCCATACATCGATGTAGTGATTCGTGGCCGTGGCAGGCGCAACATCGGTATGCGACACAAACTGCCACTCGCCCGTCCCCGGAAACGCCACGGAGATGGACACCAGAAGTTCGGCCAAAGCCGCGTTGCGGAAGACAACACGCAGTTGGTTGTCCATCCCGATCGGCGCTTTGATCCACATACCGACCGTAATCGTCTCGCCCGCAAGTGACACGATTGGGCCGCTGTTGTAACGGGTTCCGGACTTATCTGTCGCACTGGGGCTGACCCGCAGCGATGCGATGCCGTGAAACACCTCCACGGTATCGCGGGTGATTGTGGCGCCGCTGATGCCGCTCCATCCCGTCGTATTGACCTCCAGGGATGGATTGAGGATGCGGTTTCCCGCCCGCACAACCGCCAGCGAGAAATAATCAATCGGATTGCTCGGGTCGATCGTGGCCGCCTCAGAGGCGATCCGCGACCACTCCAACGCCGAAACATCGTTGAAATCGCCCAAAGCCGAGACGATCGATGCGTCTCGATAGTGCGCGGTCACCCGCACGGCGACACCGGGTAGGTTGCCGATGGCCGCGATGGAACCAATGACACTCGCCAGCCCCGTGATCGTCCCTATCTCGGAAACACTGGCGACATGAACCGCCGCGTTCGCCGTGGTGGCCGGAAATGAGGCCACCACGGACCATTCCCCGACCCAGGCATCCACGCTATCGCGCGCCACCCCGGATCCGCTATCCGCGCTCCAGTCCGTTAGATCGTTTTCCGCGCTGGGATTGCGGATGATGTTGACGACGCCACCTGGCACGAGGGGGAGGGACGCATCACCGATGGCGGCCCGGTCGAAACCAGCGCCCGAATCAATGAGCGAGAGGGCCATCGCCAGATTGATGGCCGCGCTGTCCTCGCCGCCGCCGACATCGGCGAGGGCAAACCCGGCCAGCGACACGATGGGCGCAACCATTGCCGCGCTATCGATCCCCTCGCCAATGTCCACGATGGGCATGGACGGGCGCAGATTGAGCGTGGCAATGTCAATCCCGGCGCCAACGCTGACCGCACCTCGAAACACGGCCCGCTTGGGACCGAGGATGGCCCAGTCCTCTCCGCTCCCAGCATCAGTGATGCCGAGATAGGTGGGGAACATCGGCTCGGCTCGATCTGAGCCTGCCCCGCGATCCGCGATGGCAAAGGCGACCGTGGCCACCGACCTACGTTTCCCCGATGCTGACGGCCCCCGGTGGGAACGAAATCACGTCGCCATTCAGAATCGCCCGCGCCGTATCGAATCCGCCATGGCGGATCATATTGCCCGCCGTGGCGGCGTCCCGGAGCGAGTAAAAGGGAATCACGGCGCCGCCATTGAGATCGGCGCTGGCCGTGCCCCCGGTGAGCGTGGAGGCGTTGGTGATCTCCCGCTTCGTCCCGTTCGTGGCTGGCGCCGTCCAGTCCGAGTTGGTTGTGCCGATCGCCAGCCGCGCGTAGCCACCCGTGCCAATGGGCAGTTCATTGGCCAGATCGGCCGCGGTCGGGTCCGCTGAGTGCAGCGCGAGATAGACCGTGCCCAGCGCGGCCAATGCCCCGGCGTCTCTGAAACGCGAATTCAAGTAAAGATCGCGTTCGTAGTTTGACTTTGCCATTGTCCGCTCCTTACCCCGCCAAACTGACGGCTTCACTCCAGGCGATCTCTTCCAGGTTCAACGTGACCTCGATCATGCCCACGGCCGCCCCCCGCTTCCAGTAGTTCCCGCGCGGCACGATGCGACAGAACACGACTTCCTCCGCTGTCCGCAGCGACACCGGATCGCCCGCCTCGATGACCGCCTTGACGTCGGCCATGCGCTCGGCCACCCCCACCCCGCCGTAGGTCAGCAGCGTGAAACCCAGCGCGAACGACCGAGCCCCGTACCCCGCTGGCGGCCGGATCAGCGTCGGCTTGCCCCCACTCCCCCACGTCTCAACACTCGCCTCGTCGCGGGTAAAGCCTCCGGACAGTGACTGCTCCAGGAACATGACCGGGAAGCGGTGCGAGCCGCCGCTTTCCAGACTGGCGATCACCGGCGTTTCCAGCGGCACCTCAATCCCGGCCTCGGACGGCTGACTGCTCTGCACGTCGTTCCCGGAGCGCCGCAGTTGCGTCACCGCGTAGACCAGGGGACGGTTCGGCGGGGCGTGGTGGTCGATCCATGACAGTTGACCCGGCGACCGGATCAGAGCGATGGGGGTCGCTGCCTCGGGAGCATCAGCCGTCGGGCGGCGCCAGATGACGTAGCCCAGGAACTGCGATTGCGGGTAGCTCGTCTGCCCCCAGGCAACGGCCACACTAACCGGCTCCACGTCGCGCGGATTCTGATAAAGCGCGACGGTCACGTTCGGCACGAGGTTGGCGTCGGCATACTGCACCGCAAATCGCCGCCTGGGGCTAGTGCCGACGATGCCCCCCGCCGTCCATATCGTCACGTCGGCATCGTAGAGATTTCCCGGTTTGAGCCAGCCAGCCGGGATGAGATAGGAACCCGCCGAACCCGACGCCGCGATCTGCCCCGAGCTAAAGAACGGCGTCGGTTGACCGGCGCGGTACAGCTGCACGCGGGACGTGACCTGCGTCCCGCCCGTGACGGTCCAGACGATCTGTGGCTGTGAGGTGGCGATGACCGCGTTCTCAATCGGGGCAGCAATCGCTACGATCGGTATTGCCGCCAGAAACAGGGCGATAGGGGCGCTCCACGGGCCATACTCGCCGGTTTGCCCCGCCGCACTGACGTCCCGGCCCCGCACGCGAACCTGATACGGGATGGTGGTCGTGTTCACCGGCATGTCGGCCGCGGTCGACTGGTAGTAGCCGCGCCCGGTCGACGGATCGACGGTCGCGACCTCCCGCGTCACCTGAGTGGTGTCCGGCCGGGTGATTTCAACCATGCTGGTCAACCCCACCCCCAGCACATCGTCTAGATCGGGATCAGAGAGCAGCCAGTCAATCAGGGGCAACGTGGCGTGCGTCGTACCGCTCACCGGGCGCAGGCTGCTCGGCTGATTCGGTGGGTAGTTGACACTGAGCGGAACGTCGGCCGACCACGCCGACAGGGATCCGTCGCTGGCCTGCGCCTGCATCTGCCAGGTGTAGATGCCCGGAGGTAACGGATTCGCTGCCAGGGCGACCGCCGCCTGCGTGTTGGTCAGGGAAATGAACGCATTGTTCGCGACCGAGACCGTCACCCCCGCCGCCGGCGTCTGTCGTACGACGACGCCCCCGGACAGGATTCGCACCCAGGCTTTCGTCGCGGTCAGCGCGGTGGGATGGGTCCAGCGCCCGGTCCAGTTGCTGGAGTAGGCGCCCGACTCCAGTTTGCCGGTTGGTCCCGATGCCGAGACATCAACCGTCCCGAGATTGGCGATAGTGAACAGCCGCCAACCGCTCCAAGCTCCCGGCACGCCAACCGCGTCGGTTCCCTGCACGCGAACCTCGTAGTTGCCGGTGCTCAGCGACGGCCCATCGTAGACCGTGGAGAAGGCCAGCGCGCTCGTCGCCGCGAACTCCCGCTGGTCGACAAGATCGGTCTGTCCCTGCTGGCGCAGTTCGTACCGCCAGAGCTTCAGCCGATCATGCGAGGGCGCGGCCGATTGCGCGTCGGTCACGGTCCCGGCAATGGT
>JACDCY010000044.1 GCA_013817305.1 Gemmatimonadaceae bacterium
GCGGCCTGGCTCTCCGCGTCCCGACCGGCGACCGCCCTCCACCGATCGAGCCGGTCCACCGCGGGGCCGGGACGACAGGCCACCGCGGCCCAGGGACGACCGACCGCCCCGGGGACGGGACGACCGGCCGCCGAGGGGACGGGACGACCGACCGCCACCGAGAGGGCGCGACGACAGGCCGCCGCCGCGTGGCGGGCCCCCTCGCGACTCCGGACGGTTCGGCAGCCGCGATTCGGGCCGCGGTGGTCCACCGCGCGGGCGCGGCGGAGACCGCGGAGGCAGCCGAAGGTGAGCTCGATTTTCCAGCCCGCCGGTGGGTGGATCGAGGTGATCGCCGGCGTGATGTTCAGCGGCAAGAGCGAAGAGCTGATCAGGCGCGTGCGAAGATCGTTGATCGCGCGCAAGAAGGCGCAGGTCTTCAAATCGCATCTGGACGCGCGGTACTCTGGCATCTACTCGATCTCCAGCCACGACGGACGGATGGTCGAAGCAATTCCGATCGATTCCTCGGCGCAGCTGGCGCGCGCGGTGGATCCCGGCGCGCACGTGATCGCGATCGACGAGGCGCAGTTCCTCGACGCCGGCATAATCGGCGTCGTCAGCGATCTCGCGCAGCGTGGACGACGCGTGATCGTCGCCGGCACGGACACTGATTTCCGCGGGGAGCCGTTCGGGGCGATGCCCCAGTTGATGGCGGTCGCGGAAGTCGTGGACAAGCTGCACGCCATCTGCGTGCTGTGCGGCGGTCCCGCCAGTCGCAATCAACGCCTCATAGACGGGCGCCCCGCCCCCTATTCGTCGCCGCAGATCATGGTGGGCGCCGCCGATTCGTATGAGGCCCGCTGCCGGATGTGCCACGCCGTACCCGCCGCGGATGCCGCGCAGGTGGCGCTGCTGTAGCCCAAAGAAGTCGCAGTTCGACGTTTGGGCGCCCAACTGCTCCTCTTTTGGATATTCTCGCCGCTCAAAGCCCGTCGCGGCATCTGTTTAGCGAACTGGGTATTGCTCCTGCTTGGCGAATGTCCCAAAGTGTACCCCCCGCCTCCGGGCTCTCTGCGGCACAGCCGCGTACTCGCCATCGAATCGCAATGCTTCTTGTAGGCCTGACAGGCAACATCGCCGGTGGAAAGACCGAGGTCAGCCGGCTGCTCGGCGAGTGCGGGGCCACCGTGATCGATTCGGACGTCCTCGCGCGCGAAGTCGTGGCGCCCGGAACGCCGGCCCTGGCCGCGATTACGGCGAACTGGGGTCAATCCGTTCTGAGTACCGATGGCTCGCTCAATCGCGACGCGCTGCGGAGCTCCGTCTTTCAGGATCCGGACGAGCTGCTGGAGCTCAACGAGATCGTTCATCCCGAGATCGAAAAGAAGCGGGACGCCGCGATAGCGGTGGCGCGGGCGAAGGGTGACATGGTGGTGGTTTGCGTCGTGCCGCTGCTGTTCGAGAAGCACATGGCGGACGACTACGACAAGATCGTGCTCGTGGACGCGCCGAGACAGCTGCGCTTCGAGCGACTCCTCAAGAAGCGTGGAATCGAAGAGGCCGAGGCGCTGCGCATGATCGCGGCGCAGATGCCGGCCGAGCTCAAGCGCGCACGCGCCGACTACGTGATTGAGAACATTGGCTCGATCACGCAGCTACAGAGCGACGTGACGGCGTTGTGGGCGGAGATGCAGCGCGAAGCGGCGGTGGCGGGCGAAGGAATGAAGGTTTCTTGAACCGTACCGCGCAGCCGGATTAGACTTCGGGCTCACAGCGCACCCTCGAGCCCTGACCGGAGCACAATTGGCGAACGTTCCTGGCGATCTCCGCTACACCGAGCAGCACGAGTACGTCCGCACCACGGCTCCCTCGACGGTCGAAGTCGGCGTCACGGATTTCGCGCAGGGCGAGCTTGGCGACGTGGTATTCGTGGAGCTTCCGAAGGTCGGGTCGAAGTTCGCGCGGCACGACGTGTTTGGGACCATCGAAGCGGTGAAGGCCGTATCGGAGCTGTTCAGCCCCGTCGCCGGCGAGGTCGTCGAGGTGAACGAGCGGCTCGACAAGGAGCCTGCGCTGGTGAACAGCGATCCTTATGGGGCGGGTTGGATGATAAGGATGAAGCTGGACGATGCGGGCGAGACTGAGACGCTGCTGACTGCCGAGGCGTATTCGCAGCTTACGGGGTGAGGCCTTGCGGGTCAGACTGGCTTCGCGGTGAAGATTTAGCCCGCGTTTCCCGTTTCCGTTTTAACGACCCATCGCTGGGCTCGCCGCCACGGCATTATCACGATGTGGCTCGCGTGGTGCGTTGCCCGTCGTTACGTGATCCGTTCTTCCGTTCACGACAGCCCCGCGCTGCCATCAGTCACGAACTTACAGGAAACGCTCAAACGGGCTACTCACTACGCGAGCCACGGCGAGACAATGCTCAGGATACGAGCCTGGCGATGGGTCGTTAAAACGGAAAACGGGACACGGCCGTCGTGCGTGCCGCTACACCGACTCCCGGCCGATACGCTTCAGCCATTCCGTGTGCTCCCTGTCACTCCAGTGCATGATCCCGAGCTGATACCCATCGGGATCGACGAGGTACGCCTCCCCGCTCGGCCCGTGGTCCGGGTACTGTATCTCCGAAACCTTGACGCCCTTCTCCCTTAGCAGCGTGTGAAACGCCGGCAGGTCGGGCGAATACATGTAGAACATGACCGCCTGGGCCTTGGGATTCATACCCTCGTCGTTACGCAGCAGCATCAGCGCTCCGCCCTGACAGTGCATCCGGGCCCAGCCGATCGGCGCGCACCGGTCGGTGTCGATCAGCTCGAAGCCCATCTGCTCGTAGAACGGGATCGACCGCTCGATCTGCGCCACGCGGAGCATCGGCGTGTACCAGCCGGGAGTGGCCGTGGTGTCAGTCATCGCATCTCCCTGGCATGGCCCTTGATGGTTAGCGAACTAACTGTTAGTACCTAATCAATGAACAGGTATCTGGCATCTTCGACCTGCACCGCACTGATGCGGATCGGGACGCGCATGGCCAGCGGCTTCGACAAGCATTTTGCCCGGCTCGGGGTCACTCAGGCACAATTTCGCACCCTGCTCGCGATCCGGGAGCGAGGCGGAGTGGCCGGGATCACGCCGTCCGCGCTGGCCGACCACCTCCTCATCGAGCGCGCAACCGCTTCGGTATTGACCAGTCGAATGGTGGCCCAGGGCTGGATAGCGCGCAAACCGGGAAAGAATCGGCGAACGTTTCAGCTGGTGCTTACGGCGGCGGGAAAGCGCCTGCTCGAGAAGCTGATCCCACGCGCGGTTGCCCTGGCGAACCAGACGCTGTCGGACATCTCGCGCCACGAGTTACGGCAGATGCAAGCCAGCCTGCAGCTGGTTGAAGCTCGCCTCCGGTCGGCTGCGCCAGGTCAGGAGTGACCATGATGCCGATCCTTCATCCGAGCGTGCTTGCAGCACACGTTGCGCTCGGATTCGCTGGCTTCATCCTCGGCGCCATCGCCTTGTCGCTCCCGAAGTTCGGTCGAACCAGTCGCTGGCACCGCCTGGCCGGTCGCGCGTATGCCGTGTGCATGCTGGGGATGGCGGCGCTGTCCGTGCCACTGGCCCTCGGCGCGAACGACTACCTCCTCCTGATTATCGGACTGTTGACGCTCGGCTGGGTTGCCGGAGGTTGGGTGGCGCTGCGTTTGGCCCTCCGCGCGCGGCAATCGAATCGACAGACATTCGCCAGGATGCTGCGGATGCACATCATTTTGATGAGTTCGTCGTACATCGGCGCGTGGACCGCATTCCTTGTAAACGTGCGCCCGATTGGAAGTGGCCCGCTTCTCGTCTGGATGTATGCCCTGGGTCCGACGCTGGTCGGCACCGTGTTCATTACGCGGGCGACGGCACGTTTTGCGAACAGTGCGTAGGAAGGTCACCTGGCTGCGGTTTCCGTTTTAACGACCCATCGCCAGGCTCGTTTCCTGAGCATTATCTCGCTGTGGCTCGCGTAGTGCGTAGCCGTTTGAGTGTTTCCTGTAAGTTCGTGACTGATGGAAGGTGCGGGGCGGTCGTGAACGGAAGAACGGATCACGTAACGACGGGCAACGCACTACGCGAGCCACAGCGTGACAATGCCGTGGCGACGAGCCTGGCGATCGGTCGTTAAAACGAAAACGGAAAACGGAAAACGGAAAACGGCCGCGATCTAGGACTTCCTTTTCGTCGACGCCTCCGACCTGCCGGCACTGTTGAAGGCGACCGCCTGTCGAACGAGCGCCTTGAACGCGGCCTCGTCGACTTGTTCTCCCTCGTGGATGTCGATCGCGCGGCGAACCTTTCCGTCGAGACTCGAGTTAAAGAGGCGGGTCGGATCCTTCAGCGACGCGCCCTTGGCAAAGGTAAGCTTCACGACCTTCTTGTAGGACTCGCCGGTGCAAATGATGCCGTCGTGCGACCAGACCGGAGTGCCCATCCACTTCCACTCCTCGACGACGTCCGGGTCTGCTTTCCTGATGAGGCTGCGCATTCTGCCGAGGGTTTCCCCGCGCCAGTCCCCGAGCTCGGAGATTTTTTTCGAGATGAGCTCCGCTGCCGGCCTCGCGATCGGCATGGTTACCGCACCCTTGGCAGCGTGCGCTCGTTGCCGTTCTGACTCATCACCACCGCGGTCGCGCGCCCGTCGGCACCAAGCGTAAACGTCAGGCTCCGCCCGGCGGCGGCAGAGAACGTCGTTCCCGAGACGTAGGTCAGGGGGAGCTTCTCCTGGCCCGTCGGCTGGCCGTGCAGCCGCCCGCCCTCGAGCAAAATCGCGAGGGTGCGGCCGCCGGCGAGCTCGTACTCGCCCGCGAGCCCCTCCAGTCGTAGCGCGGACGGAGTCGATGCGGATGGCACTGCAGCCGGCGCCTTGGTCGCGGCTACCGGCGCGGCTACCGGCGCGGCCGCTGCATGACCCGCAGTGGTGCGCGCGCCAAGCCGCGTGAAACGGAGTCCGGCCGCGAGGGGGTTGCTGTACTCGAAATCCACGACCTTTCCGCTATCGTCGCGGCGGAAGCGCACCATCACCATCCGCACCATGTATGTCTCACGCGCTACCGGCGTGAGCTCCAGCGACTGCTCCGGTGCGTTCTCCAGGCGCATCGCGATCGTGTTAGTGCCGGATACGATCTCGAACGAGGACCCGATCTCCGGGCTCTCGTAGCGGCCGTCGACCGCGCGGAGGTCGGCCGGGGAGGGCGTCCAGGGCTGAGCACGACGATAGCGCGTCACCTGTCCTTCCATCGACTTGATCTCGATGTGATCGGAATCCAGGAAGCTCAGCTCGAAGTCATCCTGCGACCGGAAGAACAGGTTGGCGCGCGGCGGGCGGAAGCTCGTCGCGCTCACCGGCACGAGCGGCGGCCCGTTGGCGACCATCAGCCGGCCGTTGTTGACGCCGAGGCGCATGGGCTCACCCGTGCGCTCGTCGAAGAAGAGCCCGACCCTGCTGGTCACGTCGACCCCCGGGACGCCGGTGCGCGTCGCGGCCAGCGCCAGCGCGCGCTGCTCATCGGTCAACGGCGGTAGGAATACGTCGTCGATGACGCGGCCGGCGAGATTCGTTGCCGACACGGGGTCGAAGTTGCACGACACCGCAACCGACAAGTTGTGCTCCGGAATCCGCCCCATCCACGTGCTGTATCCCGCCGCGCCGCCGGAGTGCGAGATCACGAGCCCGCCTGGAGTCGAGTCGACCATCAGCCCGCGCGCGTATGTGAGCGTCCGGCCGTTGGGGAGCCGCGCCGGCTCGTGGATCTTCTTCGTGACGAACCTCCCGAGCTTCCCACTCGCAAGCGCGTCCTGCCATACGACCATGTCGCGGACCGTGCTTGCAATCGCGCCTCCAGCGCGGTTGTTGCCGAGCCGCATGTATGGCTTCCAGCTGCTGCCGTCCTTCTGGTAGCCGAGGGCGGCGTTGGCGCCCGCATGCAGGATGTCGGGGACGTAGGCGGTCGCAGTCATGCCGAGAGGCTCGAACAGCCGCCTGCGCGTGAACTCGGCGAACGACATCCCGCTCACGCGAGCGACAATCTCTTTCGCCAGCTCGTAGCCGCTGTTCGAATAGGACCATTGTTGGCCGGGCACGAAGTTGAGGCCCCGCTGGCGCAGGATCAGCTGCAGCACGTTGGAGCCTTCCGGCGCCATCGGCAGGATACCGGTCCAGTCGCGGAGTCCGGCGGTATGGGTGAGCAGGTTGTCGATCGTGATCGTGTGCCCATAGTCGGGCAGCTCCGGCAGATACTTGCGGATGTCGTCCGTCAACGAGAGCCGTCCTTCCTCAGCGAGGAGGAGCACCGACGCGGCCGTGAACTGCTTCTGTGTCGATCCGACGTCGAAGCGCGAGCTCTGGCTCAGCGCCGCGCGCTTCTCGACGTCGGCAAGGCCGTAGGCCTTGTTCACGACGACGCTCCCATTCTGCGACACGCCGACGGCGCACCCGGGCGTCTCCGCAGTGGCGAAGTTAAAGATCGTGTCGATCTTGGCGGTCCTGTCCTGGGCGTATGCGGGCCACCCGGCAAGCAGGGCAGCGACCACGAAGGAAAGCATTTTCATGTGATTCGAATCTCGTTGTGACAAGGTCAGATGAAGCGGAAGAGGGGCGGAAACACGATCACGACAACCGCGGCCCACGCGGCGTACACCGGCAGGTAATTGGTCTGCCATTTCTCGACGGGCGCGACCTGCGCGCGCCCTCGCAAAAAGCGGATATACAGAACGGCCGACCACGCGAGGTTCACGATCAGGATCACGTTCATCCCGAGAGCGGCCACGCGGTTGGGCGTAAATCCGAACTCGTTGATTCGCTCGGCGATCGCCCAGAGCGCGAAAGCGTTGGCGAGCAGCGCGCTGACCACGAGCACGACTTGCACGACGTCGAAAGGCCCGCGAGGCGACTGCGGATCGCGCGCCGAGACGGAGTAAAGCAGGAGGCCGAGCACTACCAGCAGGAGACCATCGAATGCGATGAGCGCGTTCCGCTCGATGTCGATGCCGCGTCCCGTCACAAGCAGCGTCGCGAGGAATCCGAGCAGCAGGACCGCGAAGAGCGGCGTGAACAGGCGCGTGAGCACCGGCGCCATGTTCTCGATCACGCTCTGTTTCGCCTCGACGAGCCAGGCAGCGACGATCACCGCGCCGACCACGCCTGTTATCACCCACTGCTCGAAGACCGGCTCGACGTCGATGTTGATCGCCTGAAAGATCGCCGCCATGAATCCCATGAGGAGACCGCCGCCGAGCGCGATCAAGACGTAGTAGATGAACAGCTCGCCGGAAAAGCGGATGAAGTCCATCCGTCCCGCCACCTGTCCCCAGCGATTGCCTGCGTACGCGATGCCCACCACCAGCCAGAGCGCGATCGGCAGGTGGATCGCCGCGAGCACCAGCGTCGGGCCGTCCTCCGTGAACGGGTACGCGTTGATCACGACGGCAGCCGCCGCGAACGCCACCGCCAGCCAGCGAACCTTGCTCTGGTCGAGGCCCCGCTTCCACACGAAGTATCCCGTGAGCAGCGGCAGCACGAAGAAGCTCGCGTTCCGCAAGTAGAAGTGGGCGTCTTCGTCGAGGTCCAATCCAAACAGCGCCGGCAGCTTGACGAGCACCGCCGCCGCGACCGCGAGACAGAAAGCAACGATCGCATCCATTCGTCCGCGGGCGAGCTGCGCCACGGAGTCCGAGGGGACGACGACGAGCTGCTTCCAGAGCCGGTCAGAGTGCTCGCGCGCGAATTCGCGTGAGAGCGCGTCGAGGTTACCCAGACGGTTCACAGCCACGAGGAACGCTTCATCGGTGGAGAGCCCCGCGCCGACGAGAGTCGCTACCTGCTCGCGCAGATGGTCTTCCAGCTCCGCGATGTCCACGGTGTGGATCGCCTGCCGGCGGCTGAGGTAGCTCCTCCACTGCTCGATTTGATTGTCGAGCGATACGACCTGATCTGGTGTCGGCATGGCTCAGGCCGCCATCGCTAGCGCCGGCGCGAACGCCGGGTTGAGAGTCGGCATCGAAGCGCGGATCGCCTTCCAGATGCCTTTCAGCGTCGCGTCCACCGCCTGCCACTGCTCGCGTTCCTCCGCGAGCTGCGCCCGGCCCTGCGACGTGATCTGGTAGTACTTGCGCTTGCGGCCGCTCTCGGCGACCTGCCAGCGCGCGTCGACGTGGCCGAGCCGCTCGAGGCGGTGCAGCACCGGGTAGAGCATTCCATCGGTCCACTCCATGCGGCCTCCGGAAAGCTCGCGGACCCGCTGGAGAATCGCGTAGCCGTAGCTGTCCTCTTCGGCGAGGATGGCGAGCACGATCGGGGTGGATGAAGCGGCCATGAGATCCTTGTTTATGTCCATTGATTTCAGCGTCGGGGTGCGCACTGACTTCGTATACCTTGCAGCATTATACATTGTGCTGTTAGGTATGTCAACAGCCAGTTAGCGCAGCGCATTGGCGCTTAACTCTAGGTGTTGCCCCGCTTATCAACGTAGACTACTTTGCGGTATAAAGTCAATGGTCACCGCGAAGGTCCTGTTACTCAAGAGGAGAGAGCAATGCAGGCGTGGCTGAAACGCATCTGGGGCACGGTCTTGATGGGCGTGGCCTGGGGCGTGGCGTGGGCGCCGATTGCCGTGCTGCTCGGGGTCTTCGTGATCGATCCCGACAACTCGATGGATGAGATGTGGTTTATCGTAGGGGCGTATCCGGGCTTTCTCTGCGGCGCGATCTTTTCCGCGTTGCGTGGGCTTGGCGAGGGCGATCGAAGACTCGACCAGCTGTCCCTTCCCCGTGCAGTCGCGTGGGCCGTCGTAAGTGGGGTGCTGGTCGGCGCACTTCCGTTTGCTCTGGGGAGCCAGAATCCAGGAAATCCGTCGTGGCTAGGTCTAGCCATCCTCGGCGCCATCTCACTACTGAGCGCAGCCTCGGCCGTCGGATCGGTGTTGATCGCCAGAACAGCGAAGAAGCGGGAATTGTGCGCCGCGTAACCGCGCGACTACTCGCTGTGCTCCACCGGGAAATTACCGAGCTACTGAGACCTAGCCGAAAAGTGACGCTGAAGCGCTTGCACCGTAGCCGCGTTGCCCCATTGGAAGAACGCACGCATCCGCTGGGACTCTTCATCCGGTCGGAAACCCAGACTCACTACCCGCAATCTGGTTCGGCTTGGCCCCGCCTCGTCGAGATACATTACGGTCCACATATGCTGGATCGCACTCGCGAACGGAAAACCGTCCGGCGTGCTGGCTACCCGGATCGAGAGCATCCGTCGCGGCTCGAACGACAGAACCGTGTTCTCGATCGTTTGACGATCGCCGAGCACACCTGCGGAATCGTAGTTCGTGCGCATCGCGCCGCCCACACGCAGATCAATCTCCGCGTGTGGTGCTAACCATCCCCGCAGCCCGTTGCTGGTCGTCCACGCCGCCCATACCGAGTCCACCGGTGCCTCGACGGTGCCTTCAGTTACGATGGGACTGACGTCCTGCGCGCCCAACCGGCCACTCAGGAGGGCGACGAGAACCACCGTCGTAATTCCGGAACGAAAGAGGAACGTGCCAAGCCAGCCGCCAAGCGCTCCGGTAACCGCGGAGCTGATTGTGCCGAGCAGCAGGAGCGACCGAGGTACGTCGCCCAGTATGTGGGAAACCAGGATGCCGACGAACGCGCAGGCCGCGCCGGCGACGAGTCCACCGATTGCGATCGCGGAGCTGCTGTCGCCACGCGCCCACATCGCGTAGAGCAGGCCGGCAACGAGTGAGAGCCCCATGCCGCCGACAGCGAACAGGCTTGCAACAGACTTGTTGTAATGGCCCCCAACGACCATCGCGACCTGCAGTACAGTGCCGACCAACAATGCCAGAAAGAGCGCGCGTGTATTGAGCACGGAGTGGACTCTGTTGAGGTGGAGAACGTTGGACCGTTAGTCGTCTAAACGGCAGCTTCCAGATGATCGAGGTAGTCGCGGAACATGCGCACGGCGCCGTCGAACCCGTCGATCGTGCGCTCCGTGCGCGAGAGCATCACTCCGCCTTCCATGGTCGTCAGCGCGAAGCCAGCCAGGGCGCGGCGGTCTACGCCCGCGCCCAGCCGATCACCCGCTTCGATGAAGCAGCTCTCGACCGCTGAAATCCAGCCTTCGAAATTCGCCGCGAGGAGCTCGCGCACCGGCGGATCCGGCTCATGCAGCTCGAGCGCGATGCTGCCGATGGGGCAACCGTAGGTGCACTGGCTGGACGCGAGCAGCGCGCGATAGCGTTCTAGCAGCGCGAACACGCGCTCGATTGGATCGTCCACGCCCTTCCAGGACGGTTCCAGCAGCATGGGACGAAGCCCCTGCCGGTACGCATCGAGCACTGCAAGCAGCACGTCCTGCTTGCCCGGAAAGAAGTGGTAGAGGCTGCCAGCATGTACCCCGGCTTCATGCAGAATATCAGCGACGCTGGTCGAGCCGTATCCTTTCCGGGCAAACAAGGTCATGGCGGCGTATACAATCCGCTCCTTCGTATCTGGCCCCATGCCGGGAATCTGTTGAATGCTCGTTCAACTCGCAAGGGTGGCTTATCCCGCTAGAACGGAATCTCGACGCGGCGCGGGGCCCGGAACCCGTTCTCGCCGGCGAGCACCTCGTAGAACGGGATCGAGCGCTAGATCCCCGCGACGCGAAGCACGGGCGTGTTCACGCTTGGCGCGAGTCAGCCCGGCAGACGCAGCCTCTCCCGAATGACCTTCCCGGCGCCGAGCTCCTCTTCGGCCAGGGCCTCGTTTGCTGCCAGGACCAATCCGACTGCCTCCCGCAGATTCTCGCGCGCCTCATCCAGCGTGTCGCCCTGTGTATTCGCTCCTGGGAGCGCCTCGACAAAGGCGACAAACCCGCCTTCGGCAGCTTCCTTGAAAACCGCGGTAAACTCGAATCCCATGATCGCCTCCTACGACAATTAATAGACTGCCGACCGGAGAGCGTAACCATTCGGTTGCCGTTGGATGTACGTTGGAAACAAGAATGTCGAAGAAACGGGGATTGGGCTCCGCGTGACCGATTTCGTCCGCCGCGATTCCATCGTGCGGAGGATTTGGGGAGACGGGGACATGGTGCTCCTCATCTTCGCCGGCTGCGCTGCTGAGTTCGCGCTCAATCGCGCCGTGGACTGGCTGTTCTTCACCGGTAAGTTGCCGGGCGATCCCATCGGCCGGCTCTTCTCCACGGCCGGCTACGCTCAGCACATCGTGTTCGCCGACACGGGTACCGCTTCACGCACGCTCGACAGGATCCAGTCGGCGCACAAAGCAGTCGAGCATCAGCGCGGTCAACAAATTCCTGATTGGGCTCACCGCGACGTGCTGTACATGCTCATCGATTACTCGGAGCGAGCGCATGAGCTCTTCGCCCGTCCCCTGAGCGCAGACGAGCAGAGCGAGCTGTACAACGTGTTCTACCGCGTAGGCATTGGCCTCGGGATTCCCGACCTGCCAACGTCGTACATCGAATGGGCCGCGGATCGCGCGTGCCACGTGCGCCGGGACCTTTTATACAGCGAGGGCACCGAGGCGTTGTATGCTCAGTACCGCAAGCACGTCGGCCCGTGGCGGTACCATCTGCTGCTGCGAGTGCAGGCAGTTCTGGCTCCCGCGCACGTGCGGGGCTTGTTGCAGCTGAGCTCTGCGGCGTGGCTGCGGCCGCTACTGCGCGTCTATCCCCTGCTCGTCCGCGCCGGGCTGCGCTCGATCGTCCAGCGGCTACTCATGCCGGCGAGATATCTCGGCGCGGTGCGGGGATTGGATCACCTCGCGCCGCGTCCTTTGAAGATCGCACCCACGCGCTCGGCACACGCTGAGCCAGCCTCTCAAAGGCATTTGGCGCCCTAGTCTTAGGCGGCGTGATGTAGAGCTCTACCAACCTCACGCGGATTAGCGCCGAGCGCGAACAAGCCCTTCAACAAAAGGTCCACCGAAACCGAGGGATCGCCGGCTTCCATTTTCGCAACGCGCGACTGACTGGACTTCAGCAGCTTTGCCAGCTGCTGTTGCGTCAGCTTCTTGGCCTCCCGCCTTGCCCGCAGAGCGCCACTGAGCGCGAGCTTGGTCTCGACCAGCGCGGCGTCCTCGGCGCTAAGCACCAGAAACTCGGCGACGCTTCCCACGCGCCAGCCCCGGGCTTCGAGGCTGTTTCGCTTGGCTTTCTTCATTTCTCCTCCTTTACATCCTTATCGTACTGCGCGAGCCGCCTCTTGGCATTCTTGATCGCCGGTTTGGGCGTCGCTCTGGTCTTTTTGTCAAACACTTCAGCGATCACAATAGCATCGGTGTCGGTCCGATAAACGATCCGCCAGGTGACGTCTTTATCTACGATTCTCAACTCGTGGCATCGCGTCCCGATCGTAGGCATTGGTCGCGACTGGGGCAGGCTGAGCTTCTCGCCACGCTGAAGACGCCGTAGTAGCACTCCCGCCTCGATTCGAGCAGCCGACGAGAATGGCGGGGTCTTTATCTCCCCATGTAGCCAGACCAGCGGCCGATCATCCATTTAGAATATATGTCATATTTGACATAGTGTCAACCGCGGCAGGAAGCGGTAGTAGTCAAGTCCGTGATGTTCACCTGCGATTGCGGATTGAGGATCCTTGCGGCCTCAGGACAAACCGAAGTTGAGGATCGGCGATTAAGTGAGGACTGAGGGTGCGTATTCAAATCGCATCGCTCGATCATTCTCGGAGCTGCGGGAGCAGGCTTCAGAAATGTTCGCTCCTGTGGAGCAGACTGCCGCGTATAACGGCCGGCGATCGCTTCGGTAACGGGTTCTCCTCGGATCAGCTTGGCATCACGGAAGCAATCGGGAATCAACTCGCCAGCGAGCTGAAGCACTCGCGTGCGATTCAGCGAGTCCTGCGAATCATCGGCGGAAACTGGAGGCCGGTGAGCCAGGCCCCATCATAGACGAGGACTCTAAGTCGGTATCACCATCGCGCTGCCCGCGTCATCATTGCGGATTGAGGACAATTGCGGCCTCAGGACTAGTAGTCCAGCCTCCTCTGCGTCCTCGGCGGACGGGCCTACAGGGAATTCGAGGTGGCCGGAGATATCTGAGGGGCGGTAGGAATTCGCAGCGTAAAAGTGCTTCCGTGATTCATCTCGCTCTCGACCGTGATATCCCCGCCGAGCAGCCTGGCGAGCCGGCGGCTCACGCTCAGCCCCAGTCCAGTTCCTCCCGCGGCGCGTGTCGGGCTGTTCTCGACTTGCCAGAACGCCTCGAAAATCTTTTCCTGGTGCTCGCGCGCAATTCCGTTACCGGTGTCCGACGTCTGAAATATCAGATCGTCACCAATCTTCGCGAGACTGACCGACACCTCCCCCTGCGGCGTGAACTTGATGGCGTTCGTCGCGAGGTTGAGAAGTATCTGGCGGACTTTCTTGCCGTCGCTCTGGAAGGGGAGCGGGCCGTCGGGAACGTGGCAGCGGAAGCCGATACCGTGACCGAGCGCCATCGGCTCCATCAGGGCCTCGACCTCGCTGAGCAGCTGTACCGCCTCGAGCTTCTCGCTATGGACTTTCTCCTCGCCGGCCTCCAGGCGCGAGAACGTGAGTATCTCGTCGATGAGTTCCAGCAGATGGCGGGCGCTCAGACCAATTCGCTCCAGCCGCTGCTTGTCCTGATCCGGATCGCTTTCGATGCCAAGGCGCATGAGATCGCTGTAGCCAATGATCGCGTTGAGCGGAGTACGCAGCTCGTGACTCATCACAGCGAGGAAATCGCCCTTGGCCCTGTTAGCGCGCTCCGCATCGGCGCGGGCCCGCTGTTCCGCTTCGAACAGGCGTGCGTTGTCCATGGCGACGGCGGCCCAGCTGGCAATTCCCTGGGCGAGCTGCTCGTGATGATCCTTGAAGACGCCGACCTGCTCGTGGCCGAAAAAAAGCCCGCCGAGCACCGACCCCGTTTTCGAGATGACGGACACGGCCAAATAGCTGCGGACGGGAAGATGGCCTTTTGGCATCCCCCTGTGCGGCTCCATGGTGCCGTATCGGGGATCCTTCGTGATGTCGTCGCTCCGTACGACTCCTTCTCCGTAGAACGTCGGAGCAAAAATCGGCGTGTTGCGCGGCATCGGAAACCTGGAGAACGCTTCGCGCGGGACACCGGAGATGGTGTACAGCGTGTAGGCCTCTCCGGCTTCGTTCACGAGGTTGTAGAAAAAAGCGCCGAACTGCGCCGCGGTCAGCTCGGTCCCGGCATCCGTCACCGCCTGCACGATTTTCTCCAACGCGAACTCCGACGCGATCGAGTGCCCGACCTCGTGCAGCTTCTCGACGACGCGCGTGCGCTCACGGGTCGCCTCGAGAGCTACGTTCTGCGCGGCGGACAGACGCCGGTCCGCGATGCCCGCGAGAACTGCAAGGGAGATCACGACCGTTGCGCCCGCGGCGATGGCCCACCCCAGCTCCGTAGTCGCGATGACACCCGACTGCGCGGGGTGCGCTCCGACGTCCGGAATGAAGCTCGCGGCGAGCATGCCCGTGTAGTGCATCCCGTACACGGCCGCGCCCATCACTACCGCCGCGCCAAGCTTCAACCGGCCGCCGTCCTTCACATTTCCCCGGAAGTGCCGCGCAAGAAGCAGTGCCGCGAACGAAGCGGTGATCGCGATCAGCACCGATAGCGCCACCAGGCCGTCGTGGTAAACGATGCGCGCCGGCATGCGCATTGACGCCATGCCCACGTAGTGCATCCCGGCGATCGCGGGACCCATCGCAAGGCTTGCGATCGCCAGGCGTCCCGTAGTCGCGCTCTTCGCGGCGCCGGTAAAGGTGATGCCGGACGCCGAGATCGCGATGGCAACCGACAGCAGGAGCAGCGGCACGTCGTACGTGATGGGGATGTCCATCCGGAGCGCCAGCATCGCGACAAAGTGCATGCTCCATATCCCGACGCCCATCGCGATGGCACTCGCGACGACCCACCGCGCCCGGCTTCCTCCGCTGGACTCGGCTACACGCGCGGAGAGATCCAGCGCGGCGAAGCCGGCCAGCGAAGCTATTGACATTGAAGCGAGCACCAGCAGAGGATCGTGCGATTGGTGCACCATCATCATGCTCCGCGAGTTCTGTGTATTTCCAAGCTAAAGGCCCCGGATGCAGACCGGCATCCTCCACCGGTCTCCAATCTAGTGATCCAGCCGTTCCACCAGACCGTTGATCATGATGGGCGCGCCGATGCCGAGCGCTTCTAGGTCTCGGTGGCGCGCACGGCCGACCGGCGCGAGCGATAGTACACGAGGAAGAGGATGCCCTGCACTACGAAGAGGACGGGCTCCGATCAGGATGGGGGACAGCATCAGCAGTGCCTTCATGGTCTCTCCGCTGTTTCCTCGGGACCGGCTTCCGATTGCGCCCGCGGTCAATTCTGCTGGTCACAGAGACTGCCCGCAAGCCAGTAGGCGGGTGTCCTGCTTGAATTTCCCGCTCTGGCGACGTATCTGATGATCTACTCGTCGAAGCGCTTGGGGAGGCACCGGTATGACGCATCATAGGCGAGGACCCTAAGTCGGTATCACCATCGCGCTGGCCGCGTCATCATTGCGGATTGAGGACAATTGCGGCCTCAGGACTAACGGCCATCGAGGATTGGCGACTAACTGAGAACTGAGGACGGGAGGGAAAACCAATTCCCGCACTGTACACGTGGTTTTACGCCTCTCTCCTCAGTCCTCGCTTAATCGCCGATCCTCGATGGCGTTAGTCCTGAGTCCGCAATGCCTAGTTGTCCAGCCGCGCCACCAGGTCGTTAATCATGATCGGCGCGCCGAAACCGAGCGCCTCCAGCCGTTTTGCCTGCGTCGCCGCATCGCCTACTACGACATACGTCATCGCCGCGGGGCGCACGTAGCGGCCGGCCAGGGCCTGCACCTGCGCGACGCTCAGCGCTTCGATCACTGCCTGCTCACGCTGCGGATAGTCCACCGGAAGCCCGTAATCGGCGAGCGCCGCCAGATAGTTGAGCTTGGCACCGGGCGTCTCGAACGCGCGCACGCGCCCCTTGGTGAGCGCGCTCCTCGTGACCTCGAGATCGGCCGGCGTAAATGTCGAGCCGAAGTCGGTAAGGATCGATCTCACCAGCTCGGCGGCCTCGAGGGTGACGTTCGACCGGACACCGCTCGTGATCTCGAACGTGCCATGGCGGATGCCACCTGAGAACCCTGAGCGGATCCCGTAGGTGTAGCCCTTCCCTTCGCGCAGCTGCTGCGTAAAGCGCGAAGCGAAGCCGCCACCGCCGAGGATGTAGTTCATCGCAGTCGCTGCGTAGAAATCCGTGTCCGCTCGCGCTGGCGCGGGATAGCCGAAGCTGAAGATCGACTGCGCCGCGCCGGGCACATCATAGAAGTAGAGCTTCGACGTCGTAAGCTGCTGCGGAGCAGGATAGGTGGGGATCGACACGCTCCGCCGCTGCCACTTGCTGCCCAGGTCCTGCAGAGCAGCCTCCACCAGCGGCTTCTCCACCGATCCGACGACGCGGAAGCTCGCAATGTTCGGCGCGAGGTTCGCCGCATGGAAGCGCTTGAGATCGTCCATGGTGAGCGAAGCGATCGATGTCTCGGTGCCGATTGGGTTGCGTGAGTATATGTGCCCCTCGCCGTACGTCGCGATTTCGAACGCGCGCGCGGCGATCGCGTTGGGCTGAACCTTGCGGCTCTGGATCTGGCTGATCACGGCCGTCTTCTGCAGCGCGAGCTCCTCCGCATCCCATCGCGGCTCGAGCAAAATCTCCTCCACGAGATCGATCGTCTGCTGGAAGTTGCGCGCGAGCGTCCGGCCCGACAGGACGAAGTGTTCGTTGCGCACGCCGATCGAGATGTCGGCGCCCAGCGACTTCATCGCGTCCTCGAGCTCTGCCGGAGTTTTGCGCGCGGTGCCGCGCATCAGCATGCGCGCGAGGAGATTGGCGGCGCCCGGCCGGTTGATGTCGTCGAGCAGCCGTCCGCCCTCGATCGCCAGCTCGAAGCGCGCGACAGGAAGCTCGTCGTCGCGAATGCCGGAGACCTTGAGCCCGTTCGCGAGCGCTGCCGTCCACACCGTTGGCACGACCACAGCAGGCTTCTCGCCGCTCGACGGCTCGACGGTCCGATCGAATTTCGAGGGTGTGCGCGCGTAGGTCGCGTCCCCGCTCGCGTCGACCGCCTGCTCGGCGCCCTGCACGATCGCCTCTTCTACGACAGTCGCGCGGGTGGAGCCATCGACTGCCAGGTCGACCTTGCCCTTCGGCACGAAGCTCGTCGCGACATACGGCTTGTCCTTGATGTACGTGCGGTAGACCCGCATCAAATCGGCTGCGGTAACGCCCCGGATCCGCGCGACGTCGGTGTCGGCGAAGTCGGCGGTGCCGGCGTACAGGTCGTAGCGGGCGAGGCGCGACGCCTTGCCGAGCACGCTTCCGATCTGGTCGTAGAAGCCCACCTCGCGGGCGGTCTTCGCCCGGTCGAGCGCGGCGGCGTTGATGCCTTCCCGCTCGAATCGCGCGAAGCCCTTCTCGAGGGCGGCGCCTACTCTGTCGAGGTCGATCCCCTCGAACCCGCGCACCGAGATGTACGACTCACCGGCGAGCTTGGCGTGGTCGCCGAATGCGTTGACCGCGCTCGTCAGCTTCTGCTCGTCCACCAGCGTGGCGTGCAGCGGCGTTTCCTTACCGTCCGTCAGGAGGTCGAACAGGATCTGCAGCGCGTAGCTGTCCGGGTGCAGCGCCGGCACCGAGGGCCAGGCAATCGTGAGCTCCGGGAGCCGGGCGAAATTGTCTTCGTGGTACAGCTTCCTGGTCGCGCTCAAGCCTGCCGGCCGCGGCGCGAGCGGCGGAATCGCGCCGCCGCGGGGAAACTCGCCGAAATATTTCTCCACCCACGTGCGCGCCTGCGCGGTGTCGAAGTCGCCGGCGATCACGAGGGCGACGTTGTTCGGCACGTACCAGCGGCGATAGAAATCGCGAACGTCCGCCAGCGTCGCCGAGTCGAGGTCGGCGAGGGAGCCGATCACTTCCCAGCTGTACGGGTGGCCGGCGGGGTACATGTTTTCCGCTATGACCGTCGAGGTGTGGCCGTAGGGCTGGTTGTCGTACGACTGCCGCTTCTCGTTCTTGACGACCTGCTTTTCCTTCGCGAGCACCGGCTCCGTCACCGTGTTGATGAAGAAGCCGAGCTTGTCGGCTTCAGCCCAGATCATCTTCTCGAGCGCGTCGTTCGGAACGGTCTGGAGGTAGTCCGTGATGTCGCGGCTCGTGGAGCCGTTCGCGCCCGAGCCGCCGATCCGCGCGCTCATCGCGTCGAGTCCGCCCTTGCCGAGGTTCTCCGAGTCTAGGAAGAAGAGGTGCTCGAACAGGTGCGCGAATCCCGTGCGTCCGGTCACTTCGCGTGACGAGCCGACGTGCGCATTGAGCGCGACGGCCACCACGGGATCCGAGCGGTCCACGTGGAAGATGACCTTCAT
>JACDCY010000124.1 GCA_013817305.1 Gemmatimonadaceae bacterium
CCAAGACACTGCCCGAGGAGCAACGGGACTACTTCTTCTCGGGACCCGATCCGGTCACCTGGATCCACATCCCCGGGACGGTCCATCAGTTCGAGCTCCCGAAGGACGCGCAGACGATCACAGTTGGTTCCGCACGCGACTGCACGATCCGGGTCCCTTCCGAGTACATGTCCAAGCACCACTGCACGCTCGAACGCATGTTCGACGGCATTCGCGTTCTCGACCACAGCAAGAACGGCACCGGCAAGGATGCTCGCAAGGTCGCGGTGCCCACCGATCTGCGCGCGGGCCAGACCTTCAGCGCGGGCGGCGGGATCACATTTCTCGCGCTCAACGACGAGATGCGGCGCGTGTACCCGCTGCTTTGCGATCTGCTCGGCTGGCAAACGGAGACGTCGCTCGTCCCGCCGACCCGACGAGACCCGTCCGCGGATCACATCATCCAGCTCGCCGCCGGAGTCGACCATCTGCTGATCAACGGAGATGAAGGATGCGACCAAGAGCAGCTCGCACGCGCGATCCATTCGATCTCGCCGCTGCGTGCGCGCGAGCTGGTGTTGGTTCGGTCGATTCCGGACGACCGCGCGCAGCAAAAGGAGCTGCTCGTCCGCGCGACGCGAACGACGATGGTCCTCGTGCTCGACGATCAGACGCCCGTGATCGACGAGGCGTTCCGCTCGGCGATGTTCTCGACGAGCTATCGGATTCGGCTGCTCGTGATCGGCTCGCCCCGGCAAGCTCTCGCCGTGCTCGGAGACGAGCATTGGTTTCGACAGATCAATCTGCGTCCGCTCGCCTACCGAGGTGACCAGCTCGAAACCTTGCTCGACCGGCTCCTCGAGGAACGCGGCTCCTCGCTGCGCTTCGCCGAGCTGAGCGCGGCGAACCGCAAGGCCCTCCTCGGCTACGGCTGGAGCAAGAACTTCGACGAGCTTCGACTCGCCGCGGACCGTCTCGGGGCGATCCAACGCACCGGCTCGCTGCGGAAAGCGGCCGCCGCCCTCGGCGACGATCGCTGGAAGGTTCAATACTGGTTCTCGACGCAGGTCGGGCTCAAGCTCCCTCTCAAGGGATGACGGGCGTGGCGATGGGGCCCGGGACACTCTATGCTTGGCGAGGGCTGATCGCAGAGGGCGCTGTACCATGAGCGGCGGAGGCATTACGACCGATCCTCGAATCGGGCTTGAGATCGGCGATTACGTCGTGACCGAGTTGGTTGCGGCAGGCGGCATGGGCGCGGTGTATCGCGCAACGCATCCCCCGTCGGGCATGACCAAGATCGTCAAGTTCATACTCGCGGAGTTCGTCGCGAACCTGCAGGTTCGCGAACGATTCGAGCGCGAGTGTAGAGCCGCCGTTCGGCTGAAGGGCCACACCAACAGGTGACCGTCCGGTCAAATGCACCCGGATGAAGTCGTTGACGGCGATCGCGGATCTTGACGAGGCGAGAACCTCGTTGGATGCCCAGTAGACGACTTCCTGATCGAAATTCAGTGTGGACCGCGGGCGGAGCTCGCGTCGTCCTCGGGGAATGGCGACGGAGCGGCGATTCGATCACCGCATTCGCGCGAGGGATCGGTGTCTCGCCGCAGCGATTGTTCGGATGGAGAAAGCGACTCGGGATGACGTCGAAGGCCGTGGCGCCGACGGCGATCTCGCTGGTGCCTGCGATGCAGGTACCGGCGGAGCCAGACCCAGCTGGGATCATCATTCGACTACCGAGTGGAATAGCGATCGAAGCGGGGAGTTCGTCGCCGAGTTGGATCGCCTCCGTCGTCGCCGAGCTCACGAGGGCGCTGCCGTGATCCTCGTCCCTCGATCGGTCCGGGTGTACTTCGCGATCGAGCCGATGAACCTGCACCGATCGTTCGATGGGTTGTCGAACGAGATCCGGCACACGCTCGGCTACGACCCGCTCGGTGGGCACGTGTTCGTGTTTCTGAACCGGCGCAAGAACCAGGTGAAGCTGATCGTATGGACACGCGGTGGCTTCACGATCGTCCACAAGCGACTGGAGCGGGGAACGTTCACGTTTCCGGCGCGCGTGGTCGAAGGCGCGAAGAGCGTGGCGATCGACGTGCACGAGTTGGCGATGTTGCTCGAAGGGATCGACGTCTCGCGCGCCAAGGCGAAGCCGCGATGGGAGCCACCGGTACGCGTGCGCTCGACGACGAACTGACGATCGCTGACATTCGATCGCGTGGTTCGCCTCACCTCTTGCGCGTGATCGCAGACTGATCATGATGGGCGAAGTGGATCGCGAAGCGAGCAACGCGCCGGAGCCGTCTACGGATCTGCCGGCGAGCGGCGAGCTTCGCGGGTCCGTCCTCAACGTCGTGCGCGCGCTACTGGCCGAGAACGATGGCGATGCGATCCTGGAGCTCGTCCGCAAGCTCGTTGCGGACAATAGCGAGATGGCACGGCGGCTCGCGCGGATCGCGTCGCGGTTCAAGACGAGCGAGAAGGTTGGCAAGGCACAGCTCGTGCTCTTCCTCGATGCGCTCCAGCGCGGTGAAGGCGAGCCCGAGCACGACGACGGCGAGCCCGACGAGATCGATGCAGCGGATGCGAAGCTGCGTGGTGCGTCGGGCATCGACGACAAGAGTGGCGATGGCGACCTTGCGAAACTCAAGACCAGGAAGCCGCCTGGCCAGCCCGCGACTCGCGCACCTGCACCGAGCCACTTGCCCCGCGTCGACAACCCGATCACGGTGCCGCCCGAGCAGCGCGCGTGTCCGACGTGCGGCGGCGACCGGGTGTGCATCGGCCACGACGTCACCGAAGTGATCGAGTTGATCCCCGCGAAGGTGATCGTGCGCCGCGACGCGCGCGAGAAGCTCGCGTGTCCGCCTTGCGACGGCGAGATCGTGCGCGCGCCGCTGGGCGACAAGGTGGTGCCGAGCGGCAAGCTCGGGATCCGGATCGTCCTCCAGATGCTCGTTGACAAGTACCTCGACGGGCTGCCGTTGCACCGTCAGCGCGAGCGCTTCGAGCGCCTCGGCCTCGACATCTCGGTATCCACGCTGTGCGACCAGGTGAAGTGGTGCACTGATCTGTTGCGCCCGCTGTGGCGTGCCGCGCTCGCCGAGGTGATCGCTGCGCGTGTGATGCACCTCGACGCGACCGGCCTGCCCGTGCTCGACGGCAGCGCGCCGGGCGGCAAGCGAATCGGCGCGCTGTGGGGCTACGTCGGCGTCAACGCGGCCGACACGATCGCGGCGTATCTCTACTGCTCGACGGGTAAGAAGACGGCGCAGCGTCCCAACGAGATGGGTCCCGAGGACATGCTGTCGTTGCGCGAGGGGCTCACCGTCGCTGACGCCTCGAATGCATTCGACGCGAGCTTCCTGCGCCCGGAGCTCATCGAGTGCGGCTGCAACATGCACGCGCGCCGCTACTTCGTGAAGGCGCTCGACGCGGGCGACCAGCGCGCGGCCTTGGCGATCGCGGCCTATCGCAAGCTCTACGCGATCGAAGACGAGCTGCGCGACCTCGATCCAGACGCCAAGCTCAAGGCGCGGCGCGAACGCAGCAAGCCGGTCTTCGACGAGCTGGCGAGCTGGTGTCATGTGCGCAAGAAGCACGAGCCGCCGTCGTCGAACCTCGGCAAGGCGCTCCAGTACTTCACCAACCATCAGGTCGCGCTCGGCCGCTTCCTCGACTACGGCTTCTTGCCGCTCGACAACGGCATCGTCGAGCGGCTCCACGTCAGAGCGGCCCTGACTCGGAAGAATTTTCTCTTCGCGGGCGCCGACTCCGGTGGCGAGCGCGCCGCGATCGCATACACGATCCTCGGCTCGTGTCGGCTCGCGGGCGTAGATCCGATCGAGTACCTCGCCGACGTGCTGCCGAAACTCACGCGCCGAATCCGGCTGCTCGATCTGCCGTCGCTCCTGCCATCGCGCTGGGCTGCCGCACGTGCGGCGGCGGCGTCCGCGACGTAGCCCGCGCGCCAACCACGGCTACCCCGTCCCGATCAAGAGGGTGATCCCGGCGCGGTCCACCGGACGCTCACT
>JACDCY010000045.1 GCA_013817305.1 Gemmatimonadaceae bacterium
GCGCCGGGGACGCCGCAGGTGGCGCGACTGCCACTGGCTGCGCCTGGGCGGGGGCCGCGGGAGCAGCAGCTGCCCTGCGACGCACTGTTGGTGCTTCTTCGACGGGCGCGGGTGCGGCCGGAGCCTCCTCGACTTCAGGAGCTTCGACAGTCTCCGAAGCCAGCGGCGCCGCGCGTCGTCTCCGGCGCGGACCTCCGGCTTCGGCCTTGGGCTCGGGCGCGGGAGGCGCCGCCTTCTCGGTGGCGGTGGCGCTGCGGCGACGGCGTGAGGCCGGCGCCGGCTTCTCGGCGCGCGCGCGCTTCTCGCGCTCCCAGCGCGCCCTCAACCGCGCGATCTGATCGTCGCTCAATGCACTCACATGGCTGCGGACGGGCACGTCCATCTGGCGCAGAAGGTTTAGAACCTCTTCGCTCGAGACGCCGAACTCCGCTGCCATTTCGTGAACTCGAAGTTTGCTCAACTTTTTCTCCCGACCTTCTTAATTGTCACTGCCCACAAGCATTCCCTTCGCGAGCTGCGCGTCCAACACCCCTACTGCAGCGGTCGTCGCACGACCCACCGCCTCGCCGAGCTCACGCGCGCTCGGTGCTTCTATGACCCGCACGCGTCTCGCCGCGAGCAGCGGCAGAACCTTGTCGAGACTGTTCTGCGCGGCATCCGGCGCCACGATCGCGAGCTTCACCTTTCCCTTGATCGCCGCGCGCCTCACCTGGTCGACTCCCACGACAACCGTCCGGCCGCGGACGCCGAGACCGATGAGACGAAGCAGCTTGACCGAATCGGCGCTGATCAGCCCTCCGCCTTCACTCTGCCCTTCGCCTTGGTCTTGGCCTTCGCAGCTTCGTTTGCTTCGTTTGCTTCGTTTGCTTCGTTCGCATCTTCGCCAGTGGCCGGGGGTGCACCGAAATCTTCCGTGTCGGCCGTTCCGCCACCGATCTCCCGGAGCGCTTCTTCGCCGCCCGGAAGGGGCGCGGCCTCTGGATCTATTCCAACCACGGACGATTGCGCTTCGTCTTCAGCGGCCGCCTCCGACCCTGCGCTCACACCCGCTTCGGCGTTGGCGTCGTCGGTGGTCAGCTCGTTGATGATCGACATGAGACGGTCGGCTTCGCCCGGGGCGATGCCGGCCAGACGGAGGAAGTCCTCACGCTCGAGATCGATGATGTCGTCCAGGCGCTTGTAACCCGCTTCCTCCAGCACCGCCGAAGTCGCAGCGGAGATTCCCTCGATCTCGGCGAGCCGCGGATTGACCGCGGAATCTTCCGGCAGTGGCGCGAAGATCGGCTGGTCGCCGGCGCGCTCCATCCACTCACGGCTCGAGTAGAGATCGATCTTCCATTCGGTCAGCTCAGATGCGAGCCGCACGTTCTGCCCGTTGCGGCCGATCGCAAGGGAGAGCTGATCCTCGTCTACCACTGCCTGGATCGTCTTCGTGGCCGGATCGCTGAACACGCGCGCAACACGCGCGGGCGCGAGCGCCAGCTTGGCGAAGCGCTCCGGGTCCTGCGACCAGGGCACGATGTCGATGCGCTCGCCGGCCAGCTCGTTCACCACCGCCTGCACGCGCGAGCCCTTGATGCCCACGCACGCACCCACGGGATCGACCGCGTCGTCGCGCGAGAATACGGCGATCTTCGTGCGGCTGCCGACTTCGCGCGCAGCGGCGCGGATCTCTACGATCCCCTGCTGGATCTCCGGCACCTCGAGCTTGAACAGCGCCTGCACGAACATCGCGTCCGAGCGGCTGAGCACGAGGCGCGGCCCCTTGGGGGTCTCCTCGACGCGCTTCAGCACGGCGCGCACCGGCTCGCCCTGATGGAAATGCTCGCGGTGGTTCTGCTCGCGGTACGGAATGATGGCTTCGGCTTCGCGGAACTTGTTCAGCATGACCACGAGCTTGCCGCGCTCGATCTGCTGCACCTCTCCCGAGAGCAGCTCGCCCACGCGGCTGGAGAACTCGTCCCGGATCCGGGTCCGCTCACCTTCGCGGACGCGCTGGATTATCCGCTGCTTCGCCGCCTGAACGGCCGTGCGCCCGAACTCGGTGAAGTCCACCGGCTCTTCCATCATGTCGCCGACCTGGAACTCCTCGTCGGTCATCCTCGCTTCTTCGAGCGCTATCTCGCGGGCGGGGTCGGTGACTTCCTCGACGACGGTCTTGAGAAGCACGATCTTGATCGACCCCTTCGACTCGTCGATGTCCACCTCGGCCTGGACCGTAGGCCCGTGCCGCTTGGCCAGGGCGGCATAAATGCCGTCCTGAATGAGTCCGTGCAGCTCCGACCTGTCCAACTGCTTCGAGTTGGTCAGCTCGCGGAGCGCGATCAAAATATCTGCCGACATCTGGGCCTCTATCGATTCCAGTTAAACGCGAGCCGTGCTTCGCGCACTTCGTTGAGCGGAAGCCGCAGCTCCTCACCCTTCTCCGTGCGCACAACGGCTATCTCGCGCCAATCTTCATGCTCGACTCTCACGATCTCGACCTCGGCCATGCCGCCCACCAGGTCGCTCTTCACGTTCGCCTTCTTGCCCGCAAACCGCGTCCAATCCGCGGCATCACGCAACGGCCGCTCGATGCCCGGCGACGACACTTCGAGCACGTACCGCATGCCGTCCTCATCGACGTCCAGCCGCGCCTCGATCGCTCGCGAAGCACGCGCGCAATCCTCGATGCTGATGTTCGTTCCGTCGGTCCGGTCTATTCGAACATCGACGACGGGGCGATTCCTCGTGCCCCCTCGCCGGAGTTCAAAAAGCTCAAGCCCAATCTCTGCAAGTGCTTCTGTGACAATAGGTTCCAGCTCTGACTTCATCTACTTTGTGATATAGTTCCAGAGAACAAAAAAATGTGGGGCGAACTTCCCCCACATTCGTCCCACGAAAGATCCGCGCGACAACCTTAAGTATAGTGGCTCGCTTAGTCTCCCGCAACGAGGACAGGCGCTGCGTGCTGCGACTGCGCGCTGCGCAGCGTGTTTCTCCGCTGCTACAGCCTACGCATGATGACCGCGACCTGCCGTCCCGCGTCCCCCGCGCGATGCGAAAAGAACCGGTCGTTGTCGTGCCGCGTGCACCAAGGGCTCATGGATATCTGTCGCACCCCCGCAGCCGAAGCCTGCTCAGCGAGCAACGAGCGAAGATCGACCTGCCCAGCCCGCGTCGCCGGATGTCCAGTCAACTGCTCCCGCACATCGGCGCTGACCTCGTAGCATCGCCCGCAGACCGCCGGGCCCAGATGCACCCTCAGCTCCGTCGGAGCCTTGCCGAGAATCGAGAAGGCCGCAACCGCGCGGGTAACGAAGCCGGCCGCGGTCCCCCGCCACCCCGAATGCAACAGTGCGATGGTCCCGGACGGGTGCGCCATGAACACAGGCACGCAATCGGCGATCGAGACGGCGAGCGCCAAGCCGCGCTCGGCGGTGATATGGCCGTCGCCTTCGCCGGTGCGGACCCATCCCCGCATTCCCCCGGGGTGCTCGAGGAGCTTTGTGCCGTGCACCTGCCGCCCAACGACCAATGCCGTAGCCTCGCCGGCGACCTCCCGCTCCAGGTCGGCCCACCGTCCCAGGACCTCGCTCCCCGTATTGCCGCCCGTGAGACTGAAGGTTCCAGCATCCCGGGTGGTCGTGAATGCTCGAACGCCGAGGTCGTCCAGCTCGGCAACGGGGTCGTACGGGTCGTGCGGGACGCTCAGCCTACGCGGCCGGCGGGCGGCTCGCCCCGCCTGTCCTCGACACGGCGGATGTTGGCGCCGAGCGCGTTGAGGCGCTCGTCAATCCGCTCGTACCCCCGCTCGATTTGCTGGACGTTGTTGATCCGACTCGTCCCATCGGCGCACAACGCCGCGAGCAAGAGCGCCATTCCGGCGCGGATGTCTGGGGAGTCCATGTACGCTCCGTGCAGCCGTTGCGGCCCGGTGATCAGAGCGCGATGCGGATCGCACAGCACGATCCGCGCGCCCATGGCGATCAGCTTGTCCACGAAGAACAGCCTCGACTCGAACATCTTCTCGTGCATCATGATCAGCCCTTTGCACTGGGTGGCCGTCACGATTGCGATCGACATCGTGTCCGCCGGGAACGCCGGCCACGGCTGATCTTCCAGCTTGGAGATGTGCCCGCCGTGATCTGCCTGGATCTCCCTGGTCTGCTTGGCTGGAATGATCAGGTCGTCGCCTTCCACCTTGCACTCGATGCCCAGCTTGGCGAATCCCATCCGGGTGGACCGCAAATGCTCGACTCCGGCGTCGACGATCCGAAGCTCCGACCCCGTTACTGCCGCCAGCCCGATGAACGATCCAACCTCGATGTGATCGGGTCCGATCGCGTGCGTCACCGGTCCGCGCCCGAGATCGGTCTGGCCGTGAATCGTCATGGTATTGGTGCCCACGCCCTCGATGTGTGCGCCGAGCTTGCACAGAAACCAGGCCAGATCCTGCACGTGGGGCTCGCTCGCGCAGTTACGCAGGATCGTCGTTCCTTCGGCGGCCGCCGCAGCCATCAGCGCGTTTTCGGTAGCCGTGACGCTGGGCTCGTCCAAAAAGACGTCCGCTCCCGTGAACTTGGCAGCCGTGAGCTCGAACTGGTCGCTGGCGTTCACCTTGGCGCCGAGAGCCTGCAGCGCCAGGAAATGCGTGTCCAGCCGCCGACGCCCGATCACGTCGCCGCCCGGCGCCGGGAGCGAGACTTCCCCGCACCTCGCAAGCAGCGGTGCCGCGAGGAGGATCGACGCGCGAATGGTGCTGCACAGCACGGGGTCGAGGTTGTTGCCGTCGAGCTTGGCCGCGTGGATTTCGAGGGTGTTGCGACCTTCCCAGTCGATGACCACGCCCATCGAGCGAATGAGGGCGACGAGTGTCTCCATGTCGCGGATGCGCGGGACATTCTCGAGCCGCACTGGCTGCGGGGACAGGAGCGCGGCTGCCAGGATCGGAAGCGCCGCGTTCTTGTTGCCCGACGGCCGGATGGAGCCCTTGAGTGTCGCTCTGCCTTCGACTACGTACTGGACGGCGGCCATATTTCAGTCGGCTTTGAGGTAGTCCCAAAATATCGGGGTATGCGCGGCTGCGCTGGTAAAGCCCCCGGATTTTGGTTTATGGATTTCGGATTGCGCGACGCAGCTCCGGCTGGCCTCGCAAACCACAATTCAGGAACCATAATCCGAAACCGCAATCCGGAATCGATAGATGGCCCTTCCCTTGCACACATCGTGCGCGTGAACACATGGACGATGGCTTTCATCGACTTGCTCGCGCAGCAGGCCGCTGCGCTGCCGGACACGATCTTCACCAAGCAGGTCGCCGAAGATCCAACCTTGTGGGACAGATTGACCAGCATTGCCAGCGGCGTTTTGACGCTGACTTTCCTGGCGCTGTCGGCCGCCTTGATACCGGCCGCGCTCAACGTCAGGAAGACGCACAAGAAGATCAGCGACACGCTGGACCGGATTTACGGCGACATAAATCCGCTCATGCGGCACGCGAGCTCAATCACGGATAATCTGGACTACATCACGACGGCAATACGGGTCGACGTGCAGCAGTTGAATCAAACCATCGCATCAACGAATCAGAAGGTGCTCAAAGCGGCTGAGCTCGCCGAGGACCGGATAAACGAGCTCAACTCGCTGCTTGAAGTTGCACAGGAGGAAATCGAGGCGGTGTTCGTCGCCTCGGTATCAACGCTCAAGGGCGTCGGAACGGGCGCCGCGACGTTCGCTCGAGGCCGGGGGCGCAAGGCGCGCCGCCAACGGCTGAACGATCCTGGCCTGGTGGCTGCAGTGGAGCGTGTCGGCGACGCGCTGGAAGAATCTTTCGCAGATGAGTCTTTTGACGAGGAGGAGCTGGACAATGGTGGCATCATCGGAAACCAAGGGGCCGACGGCCGGCCAGAAACGCCGCGTATCCGCCCCCGTGGATGATTTGACTGAAGACCGCGAACAGCAGTTCGACCTGCTGACCGCGGCGGTAATCGGAGTCGCGATCGGCGCGGGGATCGCGCTTCTGGTGCGAAAGGGGCCGAGTGGACGGCGTCCGCTTCTCCCGGCCTTGGACGCGCTCGGACGCGGAGCTAAATGGAGCGGGGCGATGGGGCTCGAAGGCGCCCGTTGGGCCGGCGACACGATCCCTCCGTACGCCCGCCGCGCACGCAAGGGCGCGGCCCGCGGCGCAAACTGGGCGCGCGAGCAGAGCGAGCCTCTCCTCGAGAGACTCCCTGCGCTGGACGACGTGACGGAAACGGTGCGTGATTACGTGGATGCGGCGCGCGATGCCATCAGCGAGACGGTCGAGCACGAGGCGCGCGATCTTCGCAAAGCCATCCGGCGGCAGCGAAAGCGGATCGGGATCTAGGGTTCGTTGCGCTGGCCGGGGTCGGTGCCGTTCCCTTCGGTCGCTACGCTCGCAAACTTCGCGAGCTAAGACGCGACCTGCGGGGGCGGCACCGGCCCCGGCCCTACGCATCGAAGTAATGCCCAAGCTGTTCACGCTTGCCACGCTCGCGGCTCTCGCGCTCGTCGCGCTCACGCCCGACGCCGCGTATGCGTGGACTCCGGGGACGCACATCTTCCTCGGTGAGGCGCTGCTCAAGTCGCTGCACCTCGTGCCGGGCAACATCGCCGCGCTGATCTCCGCGTTCCCGCACGATTTCCTGTACGGCTCCATCGCGGCGGACACGAGCATGGCCAAGAAGTACGCTCTCGCGGGCCGGCACTGTCATTCGTGGAAGGTCGGGATGGAGATCCACGAGCGCGCGCGAAACGACCCCGTGCGAAGCTTTTCGCTCGGGTACCTGGCGCACCTCGCCGCGGATTCGGTGGCGCACAACTACTTCGTCCCGCGGCAGCTCACTGTCACGTCCACCACCAGCGCCATCGGCCACAGCTACTGGGAGAGCCGGTTCGAGACGCATCTGGGTGAGCGGTTCTCGGGCCTGGCGAGAGAGGTGATCCTGCGCGACCACGAGCACTCCGACGCGCACCTCGACCGGATCCTGAGCCCGACGATTTTCAGCACCCCCACCAACCGGCGGATCTTTCGCGGCATGGTACGCGTCGCCGACTCCGACGGATGGCAGCGGATTTTCCAGATGATCCAGGAAAACAGCCGCTGGGACCTGGCCGAGCAGGAATCTGCCGCCTACATGGAGCGGTCGTTCAACTACATCGTGGACTTCCTGAATCACTTCGATGCGTCAGAGGTTTACGGGCTCGATCCGGCGGGGACGAGCCCGCTCCGGCAGGCGAAGCAAATTCGCCGTGCCGCACTGGCCAAGGGTGGCGGCGAAGCCAAGGTCCTGGGCGCTGCGCTCAGGCACTTCGCGATGCCGGAGACGCGTCTTGCTCACCTGTCCGGCGGAGGCGGCGCAATCTACGACCTTGCGAAGGGCGGCTAGCCGGCCGTCGCGCGTGGCATCTTTGGGCATGCAATTCGAGCTTCAGCCGACGTTGGGAGGCACGCTTCTCGAGCTGCGACCGCTCCGCGCCGACGACTACGACGATCTGTTCGCTGCTGCGGCACGCGCTCCAGTTCGTCGATCGCGTGATTTTTCTAATCGGCCCTCACAACGTCCGCTCGCAGCGCGCGGTCGAGAAGATCGGTGGAGCACGGGCTGGCTCGCGCACCGTCGACGGCCACGAGAGCTTCCTCTTCGAGATTACGTCGTGGTCGGTGGATCGACACTGGCTCGGCGACGTGCACGGGTAAGCGCGCGATCCAGAGCGTTGGCGAAGGCCTGCTTCTCTCGCGCGCCGAACACGCCGTGCCCGCCCGTCTCGACGCCAGTGCTGCGCAGGCCGTCCATGAAATTCCGGACGGACAGCCGCTCGCCGATGCTCTCCTCAGTGTACTCGTCGCCGCGAGGGTCGATCACCATCACGCCCTTCGGGACCAATAGGGCTGCGAGCGGAATGTCGGCGGTAATTGCTACGTCTCCACTTACGGCGTGCTCAGCAATGTACGAATCCGCGACGTCTGGTCCGCCATCCACGCGAACCGCGGACAGGTAGGCACTTCCGGCCGGCACTTGGATGCGCTGGTTCGCGACCAGCACTGTATCGAGCTTCATCCGCTCAGCGGCACGAAAGCATATTTCCTTCACCTCGCGCGGCGTAGCGTCGGCGTCCAGCCACAGAGTCATTTCGATTTCGGTCCAGATGCTGAAGATGAAGAAGATCGTCTCTCCGGTTTCTGCTCCACAGGCCTATTTCGAGAGCAACCTTGCGCGGGTGCGGAGCTCCTCCTTCAGATCCTCCAGGCCTGCGCCGGCGCCGCTAAGCGCCACCATCATATGGTAGTAAAGGTCCGCCGCCTCGATTACAGCCTGCGCGCGGTCAGCGTCGGCACAGGCGACGACGAATTCAGCGCACTCCTCCCCCAATTTCTTCAGGCGAAGGTTGCGGTCGCCCAGCAGCCTGCGCGTATAGCTCGGCGCAGGTGAGTCGTCGTCCCGCGCGCGCTCCGCGATCACGGCGTCCAGCAGCTCCAGGACTGATGCCGGCAAAACCGCTGAGAAGCAGCTCGTCGCTCCCGTGTGACACGCCGGCCCCGCGGCGTCCACGAGCGCGAGAATCGAGTCCCCGTCGCAATCGGCGTGCAATGAGACGACCCGCTGAATATTCCCCGAAGTTGCTCCCTTGTGCCACAGGCCGCGCACGCGCGAGCGGTAGTGCATCTCACCGGTTGCGAGGGTTAGCTCCAGAGCCTCACGATCGGCTGCTGCCACCATCAGGACCTCGCGCGTCCGCGCGTCCTGTGCGACCACGGTTACGGTGCCCCCTCCCTTGCCGAAATCCAGCGCATCCAGATCCAGCGGGTTCGCGATGGGGATGCTTGGCGGCGTCACGCTGACCCCGCCGCGCCGTCGCGGAGCAGCGCCCGCGCGCTGTCGCCAAGCGCCGCGTTGGTCGCGACGACGCTGCCGCCAAACGCCGTAGCATTGCCATCCCAATCGGTGAAGATTCCTCCCGCCTCTATGATCGCGGGCTGTAGCGCCGCCGCGTCCCACGCTGACATGACGGGATCCACCATGACTTCCGCTCGTCCGGTAGCCACGAGCAGGTATCCATAGCAATCACCCCAAGTCCGGCTCAGACGAGCGCGAGCCGAGAGCGCTCGCCATCCCCGCACGCGATCGGGCGCAGCGGTAAAACGATCGTCTGTCGTGAGCACGGTCGCGCGCGACAGGTCGTCCGTTCCCGATGCCCATGATCTGGACCCGTTCCACCAGCAACCGAGACCGGGAGCAGCGCACAGCATCTCGTCCAGCACGGGAAAGAACGCCGCGCCCGCCAGCACTTCATCGCCGCGCGCGACCGCCACCAGGGTTCCCCAGAGCGGAACGCCCTGTATGAAGGCGTTTGTCCCGTCAATTGGGTCTATGAACCAGCGACGCTCCGCTGGTTCATTGAACGCGCCCTCCTCCTCTCCGACGATCCCGTCCTCGGGAAACCGCGCGCCGATCCACGCCCGCGCAACGGCCTCGGCCGACCGGTCCGCGGCGGTAACGGGCGAACCATCCGCCTTCCATTCCACCGCCAGTCCCGCGCGGAACGACGCAAGCGCAGTCCGCCCGGCTTCCCTCGCGACGTCGGTCACGGCTTCCAGCAGCAACGCGCCCTCAGTCATTGGCGGCTCTCCGCACCGGTATCGCATCGGCCTCCATCTGCTCCTTTATCGCTTGCACCGTCGTCACTCCGTCGTGCAGTATCCCCGCAACCAGCGCCGCGTCGGCGCCGCCTTCGGTGAGAACCTCCGCGACATGCCGCGCGGAGCCCGCGCCACCGGAGGCGACGACGGGCACGCTCACCACGCGCGCCACGGCGCGCGTCAGATCCAGATCGTAGCCTGCGAGCGACCCGTCGCGATCGATGCTGGTCAGCAGAATCTCGCCTGCGCCCAGCGACGCGCACCGCTGCGCCCACTCTACCGCGTCGAGCGACGTGGGACGGCTGCCACCGTGGGTGTGAACGGTCCACGACCCGCTGGAGCCGCGGAGCGCGTCGATGCTCGCCACGACGCACTGCGACCCGAACCGGTCCGCCGATCGCGAGAGGACATCCGGATCAGCGACGGCGGCCGAGTTGATGCTGACCTTGTCCGCGCCCGCGCGTAGCGCCGCGCCCACGTCGTCCGCGGTGCGCACGCCGCCACCCACGGTCAGCGGCACATACAACCGCTCAGCGGTGGCGCGCACGACCTCCAGCAGCGTGCCGCGACCTTCTGCGCTGGCCGAGACATCCAGGAAAGTGATCTCGTCCGCGCCCTCGGCTTCGTAGCGCTGCGCGAGGGCGACCGGATCGCCGACGTCGCGCAACCGCTCAAAGCGCACCCCTTTTACCACGCGCCGGTCGCGCACGTCCAGGCAAACGATCACTCTCCGGCTCAACATCATTCCGCCCCGGAGACGATCGCCGCCCCCTTGGTGCTGAACACGGAGCCGGACTCCCGCATGGCATCGCGGAGAGCCAGGCCGAGCGCCTTGAACGCCGCCTCCACCACGTGATGGCGATCGCGGCCGCGAAGGACGCGCAGATGAACGGTCGCGGACGCGTTGTCGGTGAACGTTCGCATCCAGTGGTCATACAGCGTCGATGGAAGTGGACCCTTGTAGAACGGCCGGCCGCCTATGTCCACAGCGCAATGGACGAGCGCGTCGTCCATCGGCACCGTACGGTCGCCATATCGTTGAGCGGTGGCCGGTGCAAAAGCGGCGACCGCCTTGCCAACACAGATCGCGACGTCTTCCACGATGTGGTGCTTGAGGTCACCCCGGGCCTCGACGACGAGGCTCACTCCGGCGTACCGCGCGAAGGTGACCAGCATGTGATCGAGGAACGGCACGGAGGTATCGACCGAAGTGGCATCGCTCTCCTTGCCCACAATCACGCGTACACGCGTCTCGCGCGTTTCTCTGTTGACGGTGGTCATGCGCCGAACTCCGCGGCCACGCGCTCGCCGTCCAGCGACCCCGCGTACATCGCCATTCCGATGACAGCCGCCCAGACACCGCGGTCGCGGAGCGCGTAAAGATCGTCCATCGTAGTGATTCCTCCCGCCGCAACGAGCGGGTGTGAAGAGTACGACAACACTTGGTCAATCAGTCCCAGTTCCGGACCTCGCAGCTGGCCCTCGACATCCACCGCGGTAACGAGAATCGCCGCGAGCGGAAGCGGCGAAAGCGTCGCGAGTACATCGCCGAGATCCGCCTGCAGCCGGTTCGTCCAGCCGCGCACGACGGGCGCCCCGTCGCGAACGTCCACCGCCACCACGACCTTTCCCTGACGGGCGCGCGCGATCCCGGCAAGCCATTCCGGCTCCTCCAGCGCGCGAGTGCCCAGGATCACACGGCTGGCACCGAGCTCAAGTAGATCGTTGACGCGATCCTCCGACCGGACGCCGCCGCCTACCTGCGCGTCACCGTCCCACGCGGCCAGCACGCCGGCCACGGCGTCGGTGTTCTCGCCCTGCCCGGTGGCGGCGTCGAGATCCACGACGTGCAGGTGCCGGAACCCCATCCGCCGCCAGCGCCGGGCAACCCCGGCGGGATCTGGAAGGCGGACGCGCTCGTCGTCGTACCGTCCGCCGACGAGCTGCACGCACGCTCTGTCTCGAATGTCTATCGCCGGTAGCACGATCACGGGCGAGAGTCTTGAATCGCTGCGCGCAGAAAGCGTAGGCCCGCCGCCGAACTTTTCTCGGGGTGAAACTGCACGCCGATAGCGCTACCGACGCGTACCATCGCCGGGAACACATCGTCCTCGTGCCGCGACCACGCGACGACTGCCGTGCGGTCGGCTGGTCGGCACACGAAGCTGTTGGCGTAGTACGCCGTCGTAAGCCTCGCTCTAGCGAAGAGCGGATCGCGCGCGTCCTCGAAGGAGTTCCAGCCCATCTGGGGAGTGCGACTGGCGGCGAGCCGCGTTACGACTCCCTCCGCGACACCGATTCCCTCCCCCGGGCCTTCGTCGCTGCGCGTGAAAAGAAGCTGCATGCCGAGGCAGATTCCGATAGTGGGAAGCCCCGCAGCGATGGCGTCTCGAAGCTCGGCGCGCGCGGGCGCGACGCAGGACGCGGCCTGGGTGAATGAGCCGACTCCGGGGAGGAGGAGCACGTCCGTGTCCACGCACCTGAAGGGATCGGCCTCGATCGTCACGTTGATGCCATCACCGGACACAGCCTTCTGCAGCGAGTGCAGGTTGCCGGCGCCGTAGTCGAAAATGGTCAGGCGCACGACGCCCTCGCCCGATCCAGCGCGACCAGGGTTGCCTCGATCTCCGGCCACGGTCCCACCGAGATGCGCAGCGCCGAGCCGCCGGTCGCTCGCAGGCCGGGCGAGATCCCGCGCAGGTTGGTGAAAGGACGCACCGCGACCCCCAACCGCCGCATGTCGAGCGCGATCCCGTCGGCGTTCGCCAGAGGGGCTAGCACGAAATTGGCCGACGACGGGAGCGCGGGAATCCGCCGATGTGCCAGCTCCAGCGACAGCCGCTCGCGATTCGCGACCGCGAGGGCAATATGTTCGCGCACCCACGGCAGATCGTCGCGGAGCGCGGAGATGGCGGCGGCCGACGCAACCGCGCTCACCTTGTACGGCCCGCGCGATTTCTCGACTTCTTGCACCAGCCCGGGCGCGCCCACTGCATAGCCCACACGCAGCCCCGCGAGACCGAACGCTTTCGACATCGTGCGAACCACGAGCACGTTAGGCCGGGTCCGCGCGAGGTCCACGAGATCGGCGCCGGCGAACTCGGCGTACGCTTCATCCACGATAACCACGCCGCGAGCTCCGTCGGCCAGCGCCTCGACGCCGGCGCGCCCCGCCACCGTGCCCGTGGGATTGTTGGGCGAGCAGACATAGATCACGCCCGTATCGCCCCGGAGCATCCGCTCCGCATCCACTGCGTAGTCTTCGGCGAGCGGCACCATCACCGGCGTCGCCCCGTTCATTCGGGCGAAGAGCGGGATCATCGCGAACGACGGTTCGGGAATGGCGATGCGATCGCCGGGCTCGACGAAGGCGCGAATCGCCGAGTCCAGCACGTCGTCCGACCCGCACCCGGTGACGATCATCGAGGGGCTGACGCCGGCATAGGCCGCGAGCGCCTCCTTCAGGGAAGCCGCATAGATCTCGGGGTAGCGCGCGCATGAGTCGGCCGCCAGCTCGCGCATCGCAAGCTCGGCGGCCGGCGGCATCCCCCAGCGGTTCGTGTTGTCACTCAGATCGATGCTCGCGGCCGCGCGATCCGGCGCGTAAAGCTCGAGTCCGGCGTAGCAGTCGCGCTGGTTGCGTACCCGGACGGTCGCCGCGCCAGTCACGACGGTGCCCACGCGCGCGCCGCTGCCGCGTGAGCGAATAACCGCTCCGCATCCGCGAAATCGGCGACGTCGGCGGCAAGGCTGCGCGCGGCTGCCGGAGTAATCCGCTGATACGTCGTCCAGCGCACGAAGTCGAGCGGCGAGAGGCCGGAGTAGAATCGCGCCGTGCCGGCCGTCGGCAGGACGTGGTTGGCACCGACCATGTAATCACCGAAAGTCACCGACGCGCATGGGCCCACCAGCACCGTTCCGGCGTTACGGACGCGCGGCAGCACCGCGTCCGGCGCGCCGACCGCGAGCAGCAGATGTTCTGGCGCGTACTCATTGGCGAATTCGATGGCCGCGTCAATGTCCGACGCGCACAGCACACCGCTCTGCCCCGCCAGCGCTCGGGTGATGATGTCACGCCGGCGCTCGCCCGGCACACGATCGCGCAGTTCGCGCTCGACGGCAGCAGCCGTGGGCGCTCCGATGGTCAACGCGACGACGCACGCGAGCGGATCGTGCTCGGCTTGCGCGACCATCTCACGGGCGATGAATGCCGGATCCGCGCTCTCGTCCGCGATGATCAATAGCTCACTCGGGCCCGCGGGCATGTCGATTCCAACCTCACCCACGAGCTGCAGCTTTGCCGCGGCGACGTACGCGTTGCCCGGGCCAACTATCCGGTCCACGCGCGGCACAGATCGGGTGCCGAGCGCCATGGCCGCGATTGCCCCCGCCCCGCCGATGGCGAAGACCCGCTCGACGCCACAGAGCGCCGCGGCGGCGAGCACCGCCGCCGGTGGAGATCCAGACGCATCCGGCGGCGATGCCACGATCACCTCGCCGACCCCGGCGACCCGTGCCGGGATCGCGGACATAAGGACGCTACTCGGGTACGACGCCCTGCCTCCAGGCGCGTACACTCCGACGCGGCGGAGCGGATCGGGCCTGCGGCCTATCAAGATTCCCGGCTCCGATTCCACTTCGATGGCGGCCGGAAGAAATGCCCGGTGGACGGTTTCGATATTTCGCGCCGACCGCTCCATCGCACGTCGGAGCGTCGGGGAGAGCGACTGTAAAGCGCGGGCCAGTGCCGGGCGCGGCACTACGAGAGTGGAGAGATCTGCTCCGTCGAACTCGCGAGCCATCGCAAGGAGGGCAGCGTCGCCGCGCGCGCGTACGTCCGCGATGATGCGCGTCGTATCCCGGGCAATCGAATCGAGCGTGTCCGAGCCGCGACGCAACAGCGCGCGACGGGCATCGCCGGACAGGTCGTCGAGCGCTCCCGTATGGCGCAACGCGATCTGACTGCCAACCGTCACGGTTGGGACGGTCATGGCACCAATCTCTCGATGCGCGTGACCAGCATGCCCGATGCGCCAAGCGCCTGGAGGTCGCCGATGGTTCGGTAGATGTCCGAGGCCCGGACCACCGCATGGACCGCTACCTGGTCGCCGCCATTCAGTATGTCAACCACCGTCGGGCCGTTGAGCCCGGGCAGCACCTGCTTAACCCGTCCGAGTGCCTCGCGTGGGACGTTCGCCATCAGATAGCGCTGCCCCTTGGCGCGAATAACAGACTGGAGCGCGGCCACGAGCCCGCGAACCACTCGCGATCGATCGTCGTCGTGTGACGGCGCGCCCGGAGAGCCACCGCGTCCGATGAGACGCGCCGATGATTCGCACACCGTCGCGACTTCACGCAGACCGTTGACGCGCAATGTGGAGCCGGTGGACACGAGATCCACTATTACGTCGGCGATTCCGAGGTGGGGCGCGATCTCCGCGGCGCCGGATACAGGGACGATGTCCACCCGCACGTTGGCATCCGCGAAGAATCGCGCCGTGAGTTTCGGGAACGTCGTCGCCACGCGTGAGCCCGCGGGGATATCCGCAACTTGCTGAATGCCGCACCCATCGGATACCGCAACCGCAAGGCGGCAGCGTCCGAACTCGAGATCGAGCAGCGGCTCGACCGGGCGTTCGGATTCGGCGACGAGGTCCCAGCCGGTGACTCCAAGATCGGCGGCGCCATCGGCGACGAACTCCGGGATGTCTTCGGCGCGAACGAAGATGGCCTCGAACAGCTCGCCGAGCGACGCCGACAGAGCGCGGTCGCCCCGGACGCGGACGTCGAGTCCAGCGTCAGCGAAGAGCGCGCGGGAATCATCGGCCAGACGACCCTTATTGGGTAGTGCGATGCGATACATGAATGGATGGAAAAAGAAAAAGGCCCGTCGGATGACAGGCCTTGGATAGAGCGGCTTGACTACGAGCGGACCATTCCGCTACGCGTGCACGCGCGCCTCCCAAGGCCCCGGATGGGCATGGTGGTGGAGGTGCGAGATGTGCGCGACTGCGGGACGAAGCATGGACGGAACCTAGCCGTGAGCGCCGGAAAGTCAATGCGCGCGGCAATGTCCAGGCACATCGCGCGGCGGGTCCGCCACCGGCCTTCGTTGCGATCACTGAAACCTCCGGATCAGGCTCTCGTAGGTAGCCGCAGTGGGAACGGTTCGCGGGTAGACCCGCCCGGCCCGCGCAGGACACATACACTAAAACGAGATCTACCGATGAAACGCGCATCCTTCGCCCTATTCGGGTTCCTGACCCTCATGACGGCTGCTTCGATGCAAGCGCAGCAGACGCCTCCGCGTCCAGCCGGTCCCCCGCCCGCCGGCCCTGGAGAAGTCCGTGGCACCGTCGTCGCGCAGGAGGACAAGGCCCCCGTCGCCGGCGCAACCATCACCGTCCGCAGCAAGCGCGATTCGTCGCTGGTTGCCGGCGTGATCGCCAAGGACGATGGCACTTTCCGCGTGCAGGGCCTGCGCCCCGGCACGTACTATCTCCGCATCACGCAGCTCGGCTTCAGCCCTCGCACGTCACCCGAGTTCAGCGTTACGCCGGAAAAGCTTTCCACCACGATCACCGGCATCGAGCTTCCCCGCGTCGCCGTCGAGCTCTCAACCGTGGAAGTCGCCGCTGAGCGCTCCGCTGTGGTCATCGAGCCCGACCGCAACAGCTACTCGGCCAAGCAGGTCGCGCCCGCCGCGACCAGCGCGAGCGAGGTGCTGCAGGCAACGCCGTCCGTCGAGGTGGACGGTGACGGCAAGGTGAGTCTCCGGGGCAATGAGAACGTGGCGATCCAGATCAACGGGCGACCGGCTCCGATCCGTGGCGAGCAGCTCGGCGCCTATTTGAAGGGTCTCCCCGCCAACATCGTGGACCGCATCGAGGTTGTGCCCACGCCGTCTGCGCGACACGATCCTGAAGGCATGGCCGGTATCATTAACATCGTGCTCAAGGAGAACGTGGATCTCGGCCTCAGCGGCGGGTTCACCGCGAACGGCTCGCCGTCGCAGCGTTACAACGTCGGTGGCAACCTCGGCTACCAGGCCGGCCGGTTCACCCTCTCCACTAACTACGGCTTCAATGCCGACGAGAGGTCGATCATCGGAATCAACGATCGCGAGCGGCACACCGCGCTGTTCGCACCGCTCTCGTTCACCGAGCAGGACATCGCCGCAGAGGCGGGCGCTCAGGGCCACAACCTCAACTTCAACGTCGACTTCAAGGCCAACAAGCGCGACGTCATATCCAACATTCTGTCGTTGAACCGTCGCGGCAGCACTGACGCGTCGATCCTGACGTATACCGAGCTCGCCGGCGATCGTACGCAGACGGACAACTACAACCGGGTGCGCGACGCCGAGATCATCGGCTTTGTGGCCGACTACACGCTTGCGTTCAAACGCACCATTGATCCGCGCAAGCACGAGTTCGGTGCGGAGCTGCGGCTCAATCGCTCATCCGACGACGACAACAACACGCTCTGGCGGCGCTCCATCCCCGGCGATGTGGCCACTGAAGGCGAGCTAACCGAGCTCGACGCCGTCACGCAACAGGCGATCGGCCAATTCGACTACACGCGGACGCTGCGCGCCCGCACCAAGCTGGAGACTGGCTACAAGGGCACGGCTCGCTGGCTGGACCGTGACTACTCCGTTTCCAGGGACATGACCTCCAGCGGTACGTGGACGCTCGACAACGCGTTGAGCAATTCGTTCCAGTTCGACGAGCAGGTCCACGCCGCGTACGGCGTTCTCAGCCAGGGAGTTGGCAAGTGGGAGCTGCAAGGCGGATTGCGCGCCGAGCGCGCGAGCCGCGAGTTCCAACTCGCCGGTGACAGCTATCCGTACAACTACACCAGTCTCTTTCCGAGCGCGGTCGCGAACTACAAAGTCAGCGACGCTACGCAGGTCAAGCTCGCGTACTCGCGCCGCGTGCGCCGTCCCGGCACGCAGGAGCTGAACCCGTTCCCGCAGTTCTTCGACGTGCAGAACGTTTTCATCGGCAATCCGAACCTGAACCCGGAGTACACCGACGCCCTCGAGCTCGGGTACACCCGGACATTCAAGACAGGCACTCTGCAGGTATCGCCGTTCTACCGTCGCACGACCGACATCATCCGGGTCGAGATCGACGCGAGCGACGTCGTGCAGGGCCGTGAAGTGACGTCGATCAGCTTCAAGAACCTGGCGACGGGCAATTCGTGGGGCACGGACGTCAACGGGTCGCTCAGACTTGGCTCCAAGCTCAGCGGCTTTGGCGGATTCAACATCTTCAAGATGGTGACCGACGGCGGCTCGACGTCCTCGCTCGGATCAGGCGGCGTGACCTGGTCGGCGCGCATCAACGGCACGACGCAGATCCGCCCCGACCTCAGCCTGCAGGCGATGTACTTCTATCGCGCGCCCGTGCAGCAGGAAG
>JACDCY010000125.1 GCA_013817305.1 Gemmatimonadaceae bacterium
CGACGAGCCGTCCACGATCACCGCGCTGCGGGGAAGCCGGATCACCGTCACCGGACGCGGTTCAGACGTAGAGGCGTTTCTGGGCGATGGCGCGATACGGGTGTCGACCGGTCGTCGTTGGGGCGTCGAGCTCACGATGCCCGCGCAAGCGGTCGCCCTGACTCTGCGTCATGGAGGGTCCCGCAGAGTCATAGTGCTGGAGCCGCGGGCCGATGCTGCGCCGAGGGTGCGGCTGACATCGCCGCCGCGCGACACAATCATGCAACGCGCGAGCGGTGTGATCCGCGTTCTCGTCACGATCGAAGAGGACATTGGAATCGCGGACGGATACATAGAATACATGCTCAGCTCCGGCGCGGAAGAGACATTTTCGGCACGCACCGTCGTCACGGGAACCCGTGAGTTTCGCGGCGCGACCCGTGGAGACCTGTCGGCAGCAATCGATCTCGGGCCGCTCCGGCTCGGGCCGGGCGACGTGATCTCCATCCGCGCCGTGGCGCGCGACGCAAACAGCGTCTCGGGCAGGGGAGTGGGCGTGTCGGACACACGCACATATCGGGTCGCGCGCCGCGACGAGTACGATTCGCTGACCGTTGAAGCTGGCGCCCCGATTGTTCCCGAGAGCACGGTGGTCAGCCAGCGGATGCTGATTCTTCGCGCGGAGGCGCTGCTACGGGAGCAGTCGGTGCTGACCCGCGACTCCTCTGTGACGCGCGTCCGCGGCATTGCCGCAGATCAGATCCGGCTGCGCGAGCGGGTGCACGACATCATTTACCCCGCCCACACCCATCCCGAGGGAGAAATCGAGGCGACCGGCGAGCCGGAGGACGTCGAAGAAGGCACGGGCCCCATCAACCCCCACCTCAAGACCGCGTACGAAGAGATGTGGAGCGCCGCGCGAGAGCTGCAGATCGCGGAGGTTGCGGCGGCGCTTCCGTTCATGCGAGCCGCGGCGGCGGCGCTGGACCGGGCCCGTCTGGCGAACAGGTACTACCTGCGCAGCGGCGCTTCGCGCGTAGTCGTCGACGTTCCGCGCGTCCGCCTCCAGGGAAAGGACAAGGGCTCGTCGGCGACGCGGACGCCGCGCGCATCGGAGCGCGCGCTGCAGGAGATCGCGCGCGATTTCGCCCGCGCCGCGGCGATACCGGAGCCGGCCGCGGCCGCCAACGAGCTGTCTCTCATTCGCGTGCGCGCCCTGGCTGAGCTACCCGAGTTCGCGGCCGCGCTCGCCCCCGCCATCGAAGCGCTCCGTCGCGGCCGTGACCCGGGCGCGGCCATGGCGATCGCGAGGAGCGAGCTCGACCGCGCCGATGCCATCGCGCGTGACGGAGCCGGCTGGAGCAGATGGTGAGCGAATTCGTTTTCTGCACCGGGCAATACGCGTCGGGAGACTGGGAGAGCGCGCCGCTGGTCGCGTCCAACCTGATCGACTCCGTCGCGCGATATACGTCGCTGGACGTGGCCGCCACGGGTGTCACGGTACCGTTGGACTCTCCACGCCTCTTTGAGCATCCGCTCGTTTATCTCACCGGCCACCTTCCCTTTCGGCTGAGCGCAGCCGAGCGCACGAACGTCAAAGCGTATACCGACCGGGGCGGGATGGTTTTCATAGACGACCACAACCACGACGTAGGTGGAATCTTTCACAAGACCGCGACCGAGGAGATCGCGCGCACCTGGTCGCCGCTCTCGCAGCTCCCGAACACGCACCGGCTCTACTCCGCGTTCTTCGAGTTCGACGAGGGTCCGCCGGCCACGAGCCACGAGCTGAACGGATGGGGTGACAACCTGATCCATCCTCACCTGAGCGCCGTTGTTCGGGATGGCCGGATCGTGGTCCTTTACAGCAACAAGGATTACAGCTCCGAATGGAACTATCATCCGGAGAACAAGAAGTTCAGCTCGGTGGACAACACCCGGTTCGGGGTCAACATCATCGTGTATGCGCTCACGAGCTGAGTGGGCGCTGCGCGCCGTAACGCTGACTGCGCTGGCGCTGCTGATCTGGACGGTTGTGCGCCCGGCGGCGCTCCAGCCACGCATCTCCGATGCGCGAGGCGGGCTCGAGGCCGCGCTGGTGAACGCCACGAGAAGGCCGGTGGCCGCTCTCGACGTCGTCGTGGACAGCGTGCCAACCGCGCTGCATCGCGACTGGCTGGCGGCGATTCGAGCGGCGGGGACGAAGGTGTCGTGGAGCGGCCGCGCGCTGCCGCCGGTTGCCGTCGCGACCTCGCCGGTCGCGGAGCCCGAAAGTCGAATTCGTGTCTCGGTAGCGGGCGGCGATAGTACTGAAGTGGTTTTGTCCGACCAGCTTGGCGCGATCGATACGGTTCAGGCGCGTGCGATTCCCTCCTCGCGGCTGCTGAGGACCGCGACGGGGTGGGTGTCCGCGTCCGCGCGGGGAAGCCGGGCCGTGACGGCGGTCGCCAACCCCGTGCAGGTGCGTCGGGTCCTGGTCCTGGCGTCTGCCGGGTGGGAGTCGAAGTTCGTCGTAGCGGCGCTCGAAGAAGCCGGTTGGACCGTGGACGCGCGCCTGCGCGTTGCCCCCGGCGTCGAGACCAGGCAAGGACCGGACTATCCGCTCGACACCGCGCGGTACTCTGCCGTGATCGCCCTCGACGCGGCAGCCGCGCCGAGCGCGGGGACGATCGAACGCTACGTCAATGCCGGCGGCGGCGCGGTGCTCGCGGGGCCGGCTTCAAGACTTCCGGGACTGGCGCGTATCTCACCCGCGGCCGCGGGCGCCAGGCGCGTGGCCGGGCCGCGAACCGGTCTCGTGCTCGGTGCGCTGAAAGACGATGCGGTGGTGCTGGAGCGGCAGGGCGCGTTGCCGCTCGTGGCTGCCCGGCGCTCCGGGGTCGGTCGCGTTATCGCCAGCGGCTACGACGAGACGTGGAGGTCGCGCATGCGTCGGGCGGCGGAGGCGCCCACCGAGCATCGCGAGTGGTGGACCGCGCTCGTCAGCGCCGTCGCGTTTGTACCCGCGGCCGACGCGCGGGCATCAGGGGGCGATGCGGCGCCGGTCGCCGCCCTGACGGCCGCGCTCGGTCCGCAGTCGCGAATGGGCGCTGAGCCCGCCGGCGCGCGTTCCCTGGTGCCGCCCGTCTGGATGTTATTCGGAGCGCTGCTTGCGTCGCTGCTGGGAGAGGTAGTGTCCCGTCGCTACCGGGGCCTCGCGTAGCGAGTAATTTCCACCGTTGAACCAGTTCGAACTTCCCCGATGTCGACTCCCACGGTCCTCGTATGAGCTCACGACAGCGCGCCAGAACCATGCAGGAATACACCACGTCGCTCGCGCCCGCCGCGACGCTGGACGCGGCCAAGTCGTTTTTCTCCCGGCGAAACAACATCTACTCGGCGTTTCTCGAGCAGGAATCGGCGCAGCACATCACGATGCGCGGACAGGGTGGCGAGGAGCTCGTGATCGGCGTGATCGCCGATGGGCAGGGAACCCGCATCACCGGATCCACGTATCTGTTCGACCAGCAGATCGCACGCTTCTTCGCGACGCTGCCTCCCGCTGCGTCGCAGGCGGCTCCATGACCGCGCCGTTCGTGCTGGAGCTGCGGAGCAGGCCGGGAGTGACGGTGCTTCCGCAGGCGGGGGCCGTCGCCGACGGAGGGCTGCTTCGCTTGCGGGTCGAGATGCCGGAGGTTTGGGATGTAGTGCGCATCGATGCGGCGCCGACGGATCCGGTGCTGGCGGTGAAGGTTCATGCGCTGTCGGCGCTGTACCCGAAGGCGAGGTCGCACGAGGACTTCGTGATGAAGCTCGCCGGTCTCGAGATCATGGACGAGAGCGCGTCGATCGCGGACGCCGGGGCCGGTGACGGGTCGATTTTTCTCCTGATGCACCGCCGGCGCCGGCCGATCCGCAGCTGAATCCACCGCGCGCCGCGTTCATCTCGCACTCGGACTGCGGGCGGCACGACACGGGTTGGGGACACCCTGAGCACACCGGCAGGCTGCGCGCGATCACGCGCGCGCTGCGAAACGAG
>JACDCY010000046.1 GCA_013817305.1 Gemmatimonadaceae bacterium
ATCCGGGAGAGCGCGCCCTACGACGCCGCTTTGGCGACCCCGCGCGCCGAATGCGGGTCACCCGGGCAATGGTGGGGAGGCTGACGAACCGGGTGGCCGTTCGCAGGACCGTCTTAGCGAGCGCAGTTTGCGAGCGTAGGTCCAGCGAACAGCCACCCGGACGCCGACCGACCGGCAACAACTATCGAGCGGCTTCGCCCTCGAGATACGTGTATCCCTCGAGACCAGCCACGTAATCGGCGATGAAGGTGTTGGCCTCTTCGCGAGTTATACCCGTCGCGGCGCCGACCTTTCTGCGGAACATCGCGAGCAGATCCGGCGCCTTGAACTGCACGTAAGCCAGCACTTCGGTCACCGTGTCGCCGTGCACGAGGTCGGTGATTTCGTAGCCGTCCTTGGATAGCTCCACATGCACCGCGTTCGTGTCGCCGAACAGGTTGTGTAGATCGCCCAGGATCTCCTGGTACGCGCCCGTCAGAAAGATTCCGAGGATGTACTGCTCGTCATCGTCGAACTTGTGCAGCTCCAGGCTCGGGCGTGGATCGCGTGAGCCCACGAAGCGGTCGATCTTGCCGTCCGAATCGCAGGTCACGTCCTGGATGGTGCCGCGCCTGGTCGGCTCCTCGTCGAGCCGGTGGATCGGCATGATGGGAAAAAGCTGGTCAATCGCCCAGCTGTCGGGCAGCGATTGAAAAAGCGAGAAGTTGCAGAAGTACCGGTCCACCAGCGTAGCCTCGACATCCTCGAGGATGTCCTGGTATTCCTCGACGTCGCGCTGCGCAATGCGGGCGACCGCGTTCACCGTGGCCAGATAAAGCTGCTCGGCCATCGCGCGGCCGCGCAGCGACAGGACTCCGCTGTTGAACAGCTCCTGCGCGCGCTCCTTGGCGAAGATGGCGTCATGGTACACTTCGCGTGCGCGCCGCTTGCTGACTCGCTTGAGCTCGGTAGCCATGTCGTGCAGAAGTGGATGATCGTCTTTCTTCAGCTCCGTAATGGCGACGTCACCCTGCGATTCGACCTCGATCACGCTGAGTAGCAGTAGCGAATGGTGCGCCGTGAGCGCGCGGCCGGATTCGCTGATGATGTGCGGCATTTCGAGCGAGCCGCGCCTGCACGTCTCGGCCAGCGTGTACACGACGTCGTTGGCGTATTCCTGAATCGAATAGTTCACGCTGGCGTGGGCCGTGGAATTCGTGCCGTCGTAATCCACTCCCAGCCCGCCGCCTACGTCCACGTGCGTGATCTTCAGCCCCATGCCGCACAGCTCGGCGTAGAACCGGCTGACTTCCTGCAGCCCCGCCTTGATGTAGTGGATGTCCGTGATCTGGCTGCCGAGGTGGAAGTGGATCAGCTTGATCACGTCGAGCCGGTCGAGCTCCGTCAGCCTGTCGATAAGCCGCACGAGCTGGGCGGTCGTCAACCCGAACTTCGACTTCTCACCGCCGCTCCGTGCCCAGCGCCCAGCGCCCTCGGCGTACAGCTTGATTCTCACGCCAGCCGTGGGATTCACCCCCATCTCGTCGGCGACTTTGAGCAGAACCTCGAGCTCGCTCACCTGCTCGAGCACGATGAAAACCTGGTGACCGAGCTTCTGCGCCATGAGGGCCAGGCGCATGAACTCCTCATCCTTGTACCCGTTGCACACGATCATGTGATCCGTGTGCGTGGCCAGACCCAGGATCGCCTGGAGCTCGGGCTTGCTGCCGCATTCGAGGCCGATTCCGTCTTCGTGGCCGAACTCGACGATCTCCTCGATGACGTGCCGCTGCTGGTTCACCTTGATCGGGTACACGGTGGTGTACGCCCCGGCGTAGGCGAACTCCTTGATGGCGTCGGCGAAGCTGCGCGACAAAAGGCGGATGCGCGATCGAAGGATGTCCGAGAAGCGTATCAACAGGGGCATCCCGATCCCCTGCGCTTCGAGATCCAGCGCGAGCTCGTACAGATCCAGCTCGCGCGCGGGAGACGCCGCGTCCGGACGCACCACCACGTGCCCCTGCTGGTTGATCTCGAAGTACCCTCCGCCCCAGCCTTTCACGTTGTAGAGGGCGCGCGAGTCCTCGACGGCCCAAGCGGGCTCAGCTGCGGTTTCTATTGATTCTCGGGTTGCGGCCATGGAGGGATAGTAATGCCAAAAGCCGGCAGCTAGCAGCCGGCTGTATTCACGGGTAAAGCGTATCGACTCTCCATCCTTCACCTTCGCGCGTGTAGAGCGTGCGATCGTGCAGCCTGTTCTCCCGGTTCCGCCAGAACTCGATCCTGTGCGGCTTGACCCGGAAGCCGGACCAGAAAGCCGGCCGCGGCACGTCACGACCGGCGAACTCCTTCTCGTACTTCTCGGCGCGCGCGTCGAGGTCGCCCTCCGCCGTTATCGGCGCGCTCTGGCGCGAGGCCCAGGCGCCGATCTGGCTCCCCCGTGCCCGAGTGGCGAAGTACTCGTCGGCCTCATCGGGGCTCACGGCCTCGACGCCTCCTTCGATCCTGACCTGGAGGTCGAGCGCTGCCCAGTAGAAGCAGAGCGCCGCACGCGGCTGTCCGCGTAGCTCGCGACCCTTTCGGCTATCAAGGTTCGTGTAGAACACGAATCCGGTCTGATCGACGCTTTTGAGCAGCACGATTCGAAGCGACGGCGAGCCGTCCTCACCGACGGTCGCGAGGCTCATCGCGGTGGGGTCAGGCAGCAGCGCGCGATCGACCGTCTTCGCGCGGGCGAAAGCTTGCTCGAAGATCGCGATGGGGTCCGTCAACTTTTCCGTCACGCGGCGCTCAATACCTGGGTACGCTGGAGTCAACGTCGGTGGCCCAGCGCGAGATTCCGCCGGAGAGGTTCGCGACGCTGGCGAACCCTGCACCCACCAGGTGGTGGGCGGCGGCAAGGCTGCGGATCCCGGACTTGCAATACACGATCGTTTCCCGGGCTGGATCTAGCGCCTGCATCTGGTCCGGCAGCGCTCCAAGCGGGATGTGGCGGGCGCCGGGCAAACTGGCGATCGCCCACTCGTACGGCTCGCGCACGTCCAGCAGCTCGATATCGTCGCCGCGCGCCATTCGCTCCGACAGCTCTACGGGCGTGATGGCGGCGATGGCGTTTTCCCGTTCGGACAGCGTCGGGGCGGCGCTGCCGCAAAACGCGTCATAATCAACCAGCTCGCGGATCTCGCGCGTGCCGCACATCGGACACTCGGGATCCCGACGCACCTCCATGCTGCGAAAACGCATTGCCAGAGCATCGAACAACAACAATCTCCCGACAAGGGGCGCTCCCTCCCCCGTTATCAGCTTGATCGTTTCCGCGGCCTGAATGCTCCCCATGATGCCGGGGAGAACGCCCAGCACCCCAGCTTCCGCGCAGCTGGGAATCAGTCCCGGCGGAGGCGGGTCGCGAAAGAGGCACCGGTAGCAGGGACCGCCGGGCGCGGCGAACACGGACGCCTGGCCTTCGAATCGAAGCACGCTCGCGTACACGTTCGGCTTATCCAGCAGAACCGCCGCGTCGTTCACCAGGTAGCGCGTCGCAAAGTTGTCGGTGCCGTCGACGATGATGTCATAGTCGGCGGCGATCCCGAGCGCGTTCGCGGAGGTGAGCCGCTCGCCGTGCGTCTCGACCTGCACATGCGGGTTCGCGGCTGCGATGCGCGCAGACGCCGCGACGGTCTTGAGCGCGCCCACATCGGCGTCCGTGTACAGGACCTGCCTGTGAAGGTTCGTGACGTCGACCGGGTCGAAATCCACGATTCCGATCGTGCCTACGCCCGCCGACGCGAGATACAGGAGCGCGGGAGAGCCGAGCCCGCCGGCTCCAACCACGAGCACGCGCGCGCGCTTGAGCTTGCGCTGCCCTTCCAGGCCAAACGAAGGGAGCGAAAGCTGGCGGCTGTATCGCCGCATCTCGTCCTGTGACAGATCGGACTGGCTGCCTGCTATCATCCGTCCCGGGTCATGTTGGTGCGTGACATCCTGGTCGCGCATAATACGGTACAATATCGCCACCAACTCTCTTCGATGCTCTTACACCGGCTGTACGACGACGGACTCGCCCAGGCGAGCTATCTGCTCGGGTGCGAAAAATCCCGGGATGTGATCGTAATCGACCCTAATCGAGACTCAGACCAGTACACTCGGCTCGCCGCTTCTCTGGGGCTGCGCATCGTGCACGTGACAGAGACGCACGTCCACGCCGACTTCGTGTCTGGCGCGCTCGAGCTCGCCGGGAAAGCCGGCGCGCAGCTGCACCTCTCGGGCGTCAAAACCGAGCACGGATACGCTTACGACCGGGCTTTGGGCGCCCGCCCGCTGGCCGATGGCGACGTCCTCGAGGTCGGGATGATACGTCTCGAAGCCGCGCACACGCCGGGACATACGCCCGAGCACATGTCGTTCATCGTTACGGACACAGCGGTCAGCGACATGCCCGTCGGAGCGTTTACCGGGGATTTTCTTTTTGTCGGCGACGTGGGGCGACCCGACCTGCTGGAGCGCGCGGCCGGAGTCCGGGGAACCTCGCGTGACGCGGCCAGGCAGCTGTTCAACTCGCTGCGCGCCTTCGCGAAGCGCCCGGACTATCTCCAGATCTGGCCGGGACACGGCGCCGGCTCCGCGTGCGGTAAATCACTCACCTCGACGCCGCAATCGACGCTCGGATACGAAAAGCTCTCCAACTGGGCGCTTCAGGTCGACGACGAGAGCGAGTTCGTGCGCAGAGTTCTCGAGGATCAAACCGAGCCCCCGGCGTACTTCGCGGAGATGAAAAAAGTGAATCGCACTGGCCCGCGCCGGCTGGAATCGGTGCGGGCACCGGCCTCCGCATCCGCTGCGGACATTGCTTCGGCGCTGCGATCCGGGGCCGTGCTGATCGACGCGCGGCCGGCGGTGGTGTACGCGCGGGAGCACGTCCGCGGATCGGTCAACGTGCCGATGGGAAAATCCTTTACGACTTGGGCGGGGAGCGTGGTTCCGTACGACGTCCCGCTTTATCTGCTGTCCGATGTCGCGCGGCCCAGGCTCGCTGCCGCCGCGCTCCATCACTTGCGCCTGATCGGCCTGGACGAAGTGCGGGGCTGCACGACGTGGGATGAGCTGGCGGATTGGGCGGATGCTGAATTCCCCCTCGTGGGCACCACGCAGATGTCGGTGGACCAGCTGCGGCTGGGCGCGGGCGCGGCGCGGATTCTCGATGTGCGAAATGCGGTTGAGTGGCGCGAGGGCCACATCCCTGGTGCTACGCACATCTCACTCGCGGAGCTGCGCCAGCGCGTGGGTGAGCTGGATCCGAATCAACCCTTGATCGTCCACTGTCAGAGCGGTGGGCGGTCGGCGGTAGCGGCGAGCGTTCTGGAAGCGGCCGGCTTCGGCTCGGTAGCAAATCTCTCGGGCGGTTACGTAGGATGGCGTAAGGCCGGTCTCGCCGTAGAGACGGGGTCCTGACGGTGGCGCACCCGCCGACCAGCGGGTTCATCCCGCCGACGAGACCGGACACTCGGCCAGCTACATGGCATGAGCGCCTTGAAGCGCTCCGGTACGTGCCTTCTCTGGGGAAGCTCGTATGGGACACCCATCGCGGACTCGCTCTCGCGATGGCGGCGCTGAGAGTCGCACGCGGCTTCATCCCGATCCTCACCTTCTGGATCGGAAAGCTGATCATCGATGCCGTGCTGGAGGCCCGCGCCGGCCGGGGCGACTTCGGCGACGTGTGGCGCTATCTCGCAATGGAGCTCGGCGTCGTAGTCGTCGGCGAGGTGCTGGCCCGGGCGTCATCGCTGGTGGAGAGTCTGCTTGGCGACCTCTTCTCCAACCGGATGAGCGTGCGCCTGATGCAACACGCGGCGACTCTCGATCTGGCGCAGTTCGAAGATCCGGGGTTTTACGATCACCTCGAGCGCGCGCGCCGGCAGACGGTGGGCCGCATCTCGCTGCTGACGCAGCTGCTCGCCATCGGCCAGGACTTCATCACGCTGCTCACCATCGGTGCAGCGCTCGTCGCGTACAATCCCCTGCTGCTGCTGCTCCTGGCAGCCGCAATCGTGCCCAGCTTTCTCGGCGAGACACATTTCGCCTCGCTCGGGTACTCGTTGCTGTTCCGCTGGACCCCCGAGCGCAGGCAGCTTGACTACATCCGCTACGTCGGCGCCAGCGATGCTACGGCGAAGGAAGTCCAGATGTTCGGGCTCGCTTCGTGGCTCTCGGACAGATATCGCACCCTGGCGCAGAAGTTCTACGAGGAGAACCGCCAGCTCTCGATCAGGCGCGGGATCGTCAGCGCCCTGCTCTCGATACTCGGAACCATTGGCTACTACGCAGCCTACGTAATCATTGTCCTGCGAGCCGTGAGGGGGGAGATCACCATCGGCGATCTCACCTTCCTCGCGGCGTCGTTCGCGCGCGGGCGCGACGTGATTCAGGCCGTGCTGCTCGCCGCGAGCGCGGTATACGAGCAGGCGCTGTTCCTGCGCGACCTGTTCGTGTTCTTCGACATGAAGCCGACCATCGTCTCCGCACCTGCCGCACCACCGGTTCCGCGACAGGTGCAGCAGGGATTCGTGTTCGACAATGTCGCGTTCCGATACCCGGGGAGCGAGCGCTGGGCAGTGCGCGGACTGAACTTCACGCTCAACCGCGGCGAGCGGCTGGCACTGGTCGGCGAGAACGGCGCGGGCAAGACCACGATCACGAAGCTGATCGCGCGCCTGTACGACCCGACCGATGGCCGGATCCTGCTGGATGGTCGCGACCTCCGTGAGTACGACCTCGCGTCCGTGCGCCACGCTATCGGCGTGATCTTCCAGGACTTCGTTCGTTACGATCTCCGTTTCGATGAGAACATCGGGGTCGGAGAGATCGAATCGGTGCGGGGCGGTCTCGAGGCCGCCGAGGTTCCGGAGAGCATTCGCCTCGCGGCCGACAAATCACTCGCGTCCAGCCTGCTTCCTCGCTTCGAAAAAGGCTTCAAGCAGATGCTCGGCCGCCGCTTCGACGAAGGCGTGAACCTTTCCGGAGGGGAGTGGCAGAAGATCGCTCTGGCCCGCGCCTACATGCGCGACGCGCAGGTGCTGATCCTCGACGAGCCCACGGCGGCGCTCGACGCCCGCGCCGAGTACGAGGTGTTTCTCCGGTTCTCGGAGCTGGTCGCCGGGAGAATGGCGGTGCTCATTTCGCACCGCTTCTCTACCGTGCGGATGGCGGACCGCATCATCGTCCTGAGCAACGGCGCGGTGGAGGACGAAGGAACGCACACAGAGCTGGTGGAGCGGGGCGGGCTTTATGAGGAGCTGTTCAGCATGCAGGCAGCGGGGTATAAGTAGCGATCAGGGATCAGTGATCACGGATCCCCATTTGAAGTCCACGCCTGCGCGCCGCCGTAGTGGATCCCGTTGAACAGCAGCTTGAACGTCCCGTGCGGCTGCGCGCGGAACAGCACTTCCGGACCGTAGAGCACGAGAGTGCCCGCGCCAACTTTCGCTTCCACGATCGCCGCGGCGTTTTCGAGGTAGCGCTCGCCCCACGCCCAGCCGCTCCGCAGCGGCGCGGCCGAATCGAACCATGCGATCCGTGTGAGATTGGCCCGCGCGCCGCCAGCCGGGAGTGTGAACGATGGGCTGTTGTCGAAGAACACATCCGCGTTCTCCGCCATCCCATGCGCGAGCGGATGCATGCTGTTGACTCGTACACGCAGCACCGATCCGGGCACGTAGTAGCTCGAACGCGGTAGCTCCCGACCCGTTGAGTCAGTCAGCGCGTTCTCTATGGGCAGGTCGAGCGAAGACGCCAGATCCGTCGCGCTCCCGATCGCCAGAATCCGACCGCCCTGCTCGAGAAACTCGCGCAGCCTGGGAACGGTCGCGGATTCAGTCATGATGCCACTTCTCGCGCGCCACTCCGCCGGCGCGTCGGAAGGTGCCGTCGCCGCGGCGAGCGCTCGCTCTGCGCCCCTCGCGGCGAGATCCACGGGCCGCGCACCGTTCGGAAGGATTATCACGTCGAAGCGATCGCGAAGTCTGCCCGCATCGAGCTCGGGCGGGAACACCACCGTAAACGGAAACTCGAACTGCTCGAGCAGCCAGCGAGTCCAGCCGGACGGCATCGATCCACCGTAGCTGTCCCACAGAGCGACACGAACGGGGCGAAGCTTGACGGCAGCTCCGGACGCCGGCGCGCGCGGCGCCGCGAAGGCCGTCAAACCCTTCTCGGCTGTGACCCGACGAAGTATCGACATCGCTGCCGGCACGGCGGGGACATAATACGCGCCCGGCCCGAAGCTTCGTGCGTCGCTCCGCACGCTGTCCCGCATCCAGAACACGTCCTGACCGGCCGCCAGCAACCGGTTTACAGCTATGAACGCGTCGTTCGTCTCGTGGCTCAGCAGGTAACCCGGCGCCCCCGCGACATCTCTCACCCCGCCCGGCGGTACGGGTGCAAAGCCAGTGATGCGCTCGAATGGACCAGTGAATCCATCCTGAATCCGGTCGAACGCGACTCCCATCTGGAACGCGAGTGTCCAGCCGGCCGCATCGTACGGAGGCGTCGGCGCGCCCCCGGGGTACGGAATGTCGTCCGGGTGGTCCTGCGGCTCGAACATGTCGCGCACATGCGGACGGAATGCCTGCGCGGCGAGCACGACGAACGATCCCGCCGGGTAGCTCTTCCCCGCGACCGAGAATGGCGCGGACGCGCGGTGCACGGTGACGCCCGTCTTGATCAATGTGTTGACGAACTTCGTAGCCGTCGCGAAGTCGCGCTGGTCGGCGCTGAGGATGTAGCCGCGCGGGTCGCGGCCCTCCGGCTGCTTGAAAGCCGCGACGTACCGCTGAATCTCCGCCGGCGTCTGGTTCAGCGTATCCCCTCCGACGAGTTCGGTCAGCTTCGCGACGCGGTCCGGCGTGCTCGTCCAGTGATCGCGGCTCCCGCGCTCGATGGAGTTGCGCCCCATCCTATAGATGTTGTACAGCAGCTCCTCGCGATGCTTCGAAGCGAAGTCCAGCACCGCGCGGTTGGCGGTCCGCTCGTAGTCCATCGACTGCCGGAAGCGCCAAAGCTGCGGCTCGACAGGATACGGGAGGCTGCCGCTGGGGAGCAGCCGGCGCGGGACCAAGTCGATCCATGCTGGCGTCGGGTGACCGAACGTCTCGGTCAGCAGGCCCACCATGTTGTGGAAGTACACCGTCGTGCGAAGCCCGCCGTTCCACCACGTCGAGAAGTTCGCCCCGCCCCGCATGACGGTTCCGGTCTTCCCTTCCGCGATCATCCGACTGTGCATCGCCGAACCGACCTGGTCGAGCATGGTCACGACAAGCGGATCGAAGTTGTAGTTGAAGGGATCCCGGAAGGGCGGCGCGAACATGATCGTTCCCGCCGGCGCCGTCTGGTGATGGTTGTACATAATCTGCGGGTGCCACGCGCGGAACATCACGCTGTCCATCGCGCGCGTTTCGAGCTGCGACGCCATGAACGAATCGCGATTGTTGTCGTGCCCGATGTACTTGTGATAGAGCCGGGGCACGCCGCGGGTCGAGCGCCGCAGCGTATCGCTCCGCCGCATGTACCAGTCCGCCAGCAGATCGTGCCCATCGGGATTGGCATGCACGGCCAGCACGATCACGTCGCGCAGAAAGCGCACGGTCTCAGCGTCGGTCCCGCTCGCTAGCTCGTACACCAGCTCCATGAGCTGCTGCGCGCCGAGCACCTCGCTCGCGTGCAGCCCGCCGTCGATCCACACGACCGCGCGCCCTTCTTCTGCCAGCGCGCGCGCTTCGGTCTCGCTCAGATCCTCTGCCAAGGCGAGCTTGCGCGCTATCTCCTGGAAGCGGCCGAGCCGGGCGTGATTCTCAGGCGACGTGATGATCGCCATCAGCATCGGGCGACCTTCGCTGGTCGTGCCGAACTGCTCGAGTCGCACCCTGTCGGACTCCGCGTCGATCTTCCGCCAGTAATCCGCGAGCTGTCGGTAGCTCGCCAGGAAGTAGTCGTCACCCAGCCCATTTCCCAGCTGCTGGCGCGGCGTGGTAATCGGCAGCTGCGCTGCAGATGGAATCGCGCCCAGTAGGGCGAGCGAGACAGCTAGAGTCGAACGGAGCGCAAGTCGGATCATCGTGGAGAGATTCGGCTGGTCAGCCAGCGGGTTCTGTAGTATAAACGGCGGCATCGTCGCGGCTGCGAGGGCGCTCCCCGACGATCGTCAACACAACACCAGCCAGGATCACGACTCCCCCGGCGAGGGTGGACAGCGGAGGAATCTCCCGTATGCCCGGGAGCAATGCACCGATGAGCGTCGCGCCGACCGGTTCGGTGAGCACCGTCAGGTTGACCACGTATGCGGGCCGGTAACGCAGCGCGTAGTTCATGGCCGTGTGGCCCAGCAGCATCGGACCTACCGCCAGGCCAATGAAAATCCAGATCTCGCGGGCGGGTTGCGGCGCCAGATCGATCCCCGAGAAGAGCGCCATTGCGGCAAGGGACGCGAAGCACGCGCCGTACACCACGGCGACGTACGCCCAAAGCCCCAGCCCGGCGCGGAGCCGGCGGCCGGCCAGGTAATAGATGGAGGCGGTAACCGCGCCGAGAAGGGCGAGTGAATTCCCGAGGGGCGCGTTCGGGCTGGCTGCGGCCGAGTTCGAGAAAATCGCCGGAGTGCTGATCACGAATGCGCCGACCAGGGCGACCAGGATTCCGGCGACTTGTACTGTGCGTGGGCGCTCACGGAGCAGAACGGCCGATAGCACGGCTACGATCGCCGGTTGCAGACTGACGAGGGTGGTCGACGCAGCGATCGTAGTGAGATCGACTGACGCATTCCACGACCAGAAGTGCACGGCCAGCATCACGCCCGCGGCAGTGCCGATCCCGAACTCCGCTCGCGTAACTGCCCTAAGCTCGCGCCAGGTTCCACTGATGAGGAGCGCGAGCAATACGAAAGCGAGCGAAAACGCCAGCCGCCAGAACGCGATCGCTATGGGATGAGCGTCCGACAGCCGGACGAGCGGCGCCGCGACGGCAATTCCAAGAACGGCTAGTGCGAGCGCAGCCTCTGGGTGGGGCCGTTGCATCGCGGAATTATACCGTGCGCGTGAACCCGGTCAGTGGCCCGGGCTCACGCGCCGCGAAGACTACCGAACGACCTTGATCTCGCCCAGCACGACCTGTTTCGGCACCTTGATAGGCGCCGGCTTCGCGACGGCCCGGGAACGCGTGCTCCGCGCTGGTCTCACGCGCTTGCTGGCCGTCCGGCTGGCGGTCGCCTTGCTCGTCGTGGCCTTTCTGGCCGTCGTGGCCTTTCTGGCCGTCGTGGCCTTTTTGGCCGTCGAGCTTCTGGCCGTCCGCTTGACGGGAGCCTTCGCCTTGCTGACGCGGCGCGCATTCGCCGGCGCGCGGTAGCTCTTGCCGTCGCCACCCATGGCGACCATCAGTCGCGATGCGTTGTTGGCGTGCTTGTAGACCTTGGACGAATACGTGTGACAGTTGGGTGTGTTCGTGCCGCGGACGCAGCCGTTGTAACGGAGCAGCGCCTTGTGCAGGTCCTTGGGCGAGCGCCGCACGTAATCGGCCAGAATCGCCACGCCGTGACAGATGTTGGACTCGACGTTTACGAGATTGGCCGATCCGCAGCCCCATTCACCCGCGTGGAACGGCATCACCTGCATCAGGCCTGCCGCGCCAACGTTGCTCTTCGCCAACGGATCGATGCGCGAGTTCTCGGTGATCATCAGACCGACGAGCAAAACCGGATCAATGTTCTTCTTCGAGGCCTCTCGGACCAGAGCCGTCGCGGCGCGATCAGCGACCCGCTCGTCCTTGGCGAACTTGCGAAGGACGAACGCGATTCGCTGCGTTACCGGAGACGTAAGATCCGGCGTCGCGTCGCCAATCAGCAGCGCCTCCGGGGACAGGGTCGGCTTGACCACAGCGACGGGCAGCGAGAGCAGCTCGCCCGGCCTGGCGTAAACCGTTCCCGCCCGCGTGCCTGCCCACACCACGCCGCCGACCATCATGGCGCCTGCGAACACGGCCTGCGTAACCGTACGTACCGTCCTCGCACGCCTTGACTGGGCGCGAGGTGCGGGATCGATCCGGCGGCGTTCGTCGCTGAAGCTCATATCCGTCCTGGTGTTCAGGTTGAGAAATCCATCAGGCGGCAGGTACCAGAATGCGGCCCTTGTCGTCCTTGAATGCTCTTCCGAGGCGATGCGCGTACAACTCCATCGCCGTCACATCCTGATCCGTCACCTCGTACTCGGCAGCCGTCGTCGGCGCCCTTTTCAGCCCGGTCCAGCTCAACGCCTTTTTCACCAGCTTCCGCTCGCGAACCCGCGAAGCACCCCGAGCGCTGGCAAAACCCCACATCCGCCGCCCTATCTGCGAGTTCGTCAACGGGCAGTCCGGATAGCTCTCCCGGATGATGCGTATGAAGTGGTCGCTGGCGACCACCTGTCTCGCACCTTCCGTCCGGACCTGCACATCGACTTCACGCGGCTCCAGCGTTATCCGGACGTCCGCGCCCAGCACCTGAGCTATCTGACCCAGCAACTCGAGCGAAACGTTGTACTGTTCGTCATGCTCGATATTGCGAATCGTCGAGACGGAAACCGGCTGCCGGAGCTGAGAGGCTACATCCTGGCGGCGCATCCCTTTTAGCTTCCGAAGACGCTTGAGGTCACGCCCGATCCACTCAGCCATAACGGTTATGGGTAATACGGTTATTGATATACGTATAAAGGTAGCGCCATTGATCGTTTACAGCAATAGTAAGGTACCAGTCACACGGTTGATACGGTCATGTGCCGGTTAAAGGCATTGCACATCAGAAATGTGATGCTGCGAGGGGTATGGAGATTGCCCTCCCTCGCTCCCGTTACCCCCATGGCAAATTCCACGACATGAAAGAATCGGAAGGCCTTTACCGCTCGTTCAGGCTGGTCCGCCGCCTGGCGGTCGGGAGCCTGGTGCTCGTGCTCGGGATAGCTGTCTTCGGCTACCTGTTTTTCATGCGCGGGGTGGACGTGCCCGAGGCGCGTGAGCTCGCCGACCGCGAGCTCGCGAGCGGCACCCTCAGGTTCGGCGAGAAAGTCCACCGAAAGGCCCACGTGTACATGCGCCGGCCTGCGGACTACTTCCGCGGCACGAACGGAGTCCTTGCCGCGACCGACGAGCGTGTGATCTTCGTTGGAGTCGCTCCGAAGGACAACCTCGAGAGCCAGGACGCGCCCCCCGCAATCATCGTGGAAGAGTTCGGCAACGACACGCTGCTCGAGATGGATCCAGGCCGGGTCTATTTCCTCAGCGCGCCGGGTGTCACCGTGACGCGGGAAGGCCGCTCAATGACTTTCGCCGCGACGGGCGCGTACCGTCGCGAGTTGGATTCGCTGGAGAGCTACGTCAACGATTCCCACAACGCTCAGCGAGAGCTGGCTGCCCGGGAAGCTCGGCTTCGCGCCAAGGTGCGGGAGATGTCGAACGCCCCGCTGTACTACGTGATTCGCCGGGGCGACGCCATCTCGACAATCGCCACGACGTTCGGCACCACGGTCGAGCAGCTGCAAGCGTGGAACAAGCTGGAGGGACCGCGAATCCGCATCGGGGACCGGCTGGTGGTCAAGCCGCCCGGTCCGCGTCCTCAGCCCGCGGCTACCCCGCCCGCGCCTACAGCCAGGAGATAAGGAGAGTGATCGCGCCGGCGCCCATGATGAGCGCTGCCGCGATCCCGCCCGTGTTGATGATCCAACCGTTCCGCTTCTCGCCCATCACCTTCCGGTTGTTGCAGATCAGCAGGATCACCACGATTAGCGGCGGCGCGAGCACTCCGTTCACGACCGCGGCGCCGAACAGCATCCGCATCGGATTGATGCCACCGAAATTGAGTCCCATTCCGACCAGCATCGCGAGCACGATCACGGCGTAGAAGTGATGCGCTTGCGTGGGGCGCCGGTTCATGCCCCGCTGCCACTGCCCCGCTTCGGCGACCGCGTACGCCGCCGAGCCCGCAAGCACCGGGACCGCGAGCATTCCCGTTCCGATGATGCCGATCGCGAACACGAGCGAGGCCGCCTTTCCCGCGAGCGGCTCCAGCGCCATGGCTGCGTCAGCCGCCGAGTCCACGGTCGTGATCCCCGCAGGATGGAGCGTCGCGCCCGCGGTAAGGATGATGAAGAACATGATCACGTTCGAGATCAGCATCCCGGCGCCGACGTCGCGCCCTGCCGACCTGAGCTCTCGCTCGATCGCGCGGCGCGGACGGCCCGGCTCGGCTGCATCCGCGTAATGCTCGACGTTCTGCGAGGCCTGCCAGAAGAACAGGTAGGGCGAGATGGTGGTGCCGAGGATAGCGACGAATGTGAGCAGGTACCTCCGGTCCATCGCGAAATGCGGATGCAGCGTGCCGTCCAGTACTTCCATCCAATCCGGCTTGGCCAGAAACGCGGCCGCGACGTATGCGAACAACGCCAGCGCGAGCCATTTGAGAATGGAACTCATCATCCGGTACGAGGAGAAGATCAGAAAGGCGATGGTGATGGCGGTGAAAAGCGGCACCCATAGCATGCTCTTCTGTCCCGTGACGAGTCCGGCTGCCGCTCCCATCCCGCCGAGGTTGGCAGCGATGTTCACAACGTTGCCGAACAGCAACAGCGCGCACACCACCCAAAGCAGATATCGGGAGTAGTGCTCCCGGACCACCGCTGCGAGCCCCAGTTGTGACACGAGTCCGATTCGTGCGCACATCAGCTGCACCGCGGTCATCAAGGGGAGCGTAATGATGGTCGTCCACAGCAACCCGTAACCGAACGCCGCGCCAGCCTGCGAGTAGGTGGCGATGCCGGACGGATCGTCGTCCGCGGCGCCGGTGATCAGCCCCGGGCCGAGCTCCCGCCCGAAGCTTCGGAGTCGTGTAACAATCGTGCGATCGTACTCGCGCGGGGGACGCGGCTCGTCGCGTCTTTCTTCTTGCGGGGTGTCTGGCATGGAGCAGAAGGCTAGCGCATGCCGCACAGCCCTTGCACTACAGTTGAGGGTTCAAAGCAGAAGCTTTGCCTGAGGGGGCAGTCTTCTGGCATTTGGACCGAGATCCAAATGCCAGGAGACCATTAGAACGCGAACCAGTACGTCGCCTTGACCAGGAAGATGTTATCGGGATGGGCGCCGAACAGCGCCCTCCGATCGCGGGAGAAATCCAGATCGCCAACGGCTTCGCTGGCGCTCCTGTTCTGCTGCCAGACGAGGTACAGCGTGGAGCCCGGGCGATACTCCCACCGCATCACGGCGTTGCCTCGCAGCGAACGGAAGTTGAAGTCCGGCTCACTAAACGAGATGGTCTGCGCGTTGTCCGCCCCCGGGCCGTCGGCGTCCACCGTGTACCGCGTACTGCCAGACGCCGTCGTGGTCGTGACGATCTCGCTGCCAGGCTCGAAGTTGCGCATCTTCGCCTGCCGGCGGCGGAGGAACTCCCGAAACTCGAAATACTCTCCGCTGGAGATGAAAGGCTGCGCGAACGCCTCCAGCGTCAGCGTCGGCGTGAACACCACGTTGACGCGCGTGTTCATCGTCAGCGTTTTCTGCTTCAACTCGGCGAAGATGTACCTCCTCCCGAAGAACTCGGTGGCGGTGCTGTCCGGCCCGGCCGTCACGAACTGATAGGGCGACGCCGACTGGTTAAACCCGGGACCGACGCTCACCTGCACATTCGACGTCGGCTTGTACGTCACGTCGAGGTTCATGTTGTAACCAACGGTGCCGGCCTCGCCGATGCCATAGTTCGGGTTCGTGGAGAAAGCGATCTTCTTCCGCGCGTCGGTCGAGAGATTGAGATGGTAGCTCCTGCTGCCGCGCTTGCGCACCGTCGGCCCGCCCCGGGTGAGCCGGTCCTCGTACGTCTCCGGTCGCCGGATCATGAACGCTCCGAAATTCCAGAAATTCGCCAGCTGCCCGAACATTCCGCCGTGGTAATACCGATCTATCATGTCGCCGTCATAGTTGAATTGCTGCTGCGCGCCGATCACTGTGAAATGATTTCGAAACAGCTTTGACGGCTTCGTCACCGAGCGCGCGAAATTGAGGTTGTGCCAGAAGTAGTCCGAGCGCGTCAGGAACGCGATGTCGTTGATCTCGAATCCGGGGCTCCGGTAGTTGACCGATGTCTCCCAAAGCCACTCGCCAGCGTCCTTTGCCGCGCGCGTGTAGCCGCCATACCCGCTCAATCGCTCGCTGGACGGATCGTACGCGTTCGAGAACAGACCGTTATCACCCTGCTCGCGATCGGGTCGCTGGAAATAACGGGAAGACGCGCGCTGCAGGCGATCGATCGATGTCGCGCTTCCCCGCACGTCCGAGAGCGCGTATTGCCCGACGAAAGTGTACCTGCGGTTCTTCCAGTTCATGTCCCAGTCGAAACCGAGACCGCGCGCATGCACAGAAAGTCTGTTCAGCGCGAGCGAATCGTCGGTGAATCGGTCTACCGATGTCGCGATTCCCCCGAAGCGCATCAGGCCGTCACGATAATCGCGCCTTGCCCGCGCCACGAAATAGTTCGACAGCGGCTCGACTTCCCGGCTGAAGAAGCGATCGCCGGCCGGGTCTTCCACCATGATACGGGCACTTTCCCGTCGCGTGATCGCGTTCAGGATACCGAGCGTCGTCCCCTTGTTGGTCCTCCCCGTCACCTTGGCGGCGGCCAGAATCGTCGTGTTGTCCGGGACGTCCACGTAGTCGCCGGCCGGCGACAGCTGCGGGCGCCGGCCGATGCGGCGCGTGTAGAACAACCCGAGATTCTGCGCGTTGTTGCAGAAGAAGCAGCTGAAGCTGCCGAAGCCGAACGCGCTGGACCCTTCGATGAAGAATGGCCGCCGTTCCTGAAAGAACGTCTCGAACGCCGACAGGTTCACTACGGCGGGATCGACCTCCACCTGGCCGAAATCGGGATTGATCGCCGCGTTCAGCGTGAGGTTAGACGTGAGGCGGTACTTGAAGTCCGCGCCCAAGCGATACTTGAGCTCGCGCGCGTCGGTGAACGGGTTGGCCGCGTCCGCCGGCCGGACGTAGTCGGCCTGGCCCACGACGTACGGGGCGATCTCGAAGCCGCGAGGACGACTTGTGATCCTCATTCCGCCGAGGTGCGCGTAGCGCGCCGGACCCCCGCTTTCATTGCTCGGCCACCATGCCAGATGCGCGCGCTCGTTCAGTCGGTGCGTCCACCGGATGACCTGGAGCCCCCACGTCTGGTCGACGGCCTTCGAGAAGTTGATCTGGTTGTACGGAATCCGCAGCTCGGCCGTCCAGCCGAGTGAGTCCACCCGCGCCGCTGACTGCCAGACCGGATCCCACGTGGCATCACCGGCAGCATCGAAAATCGACCCGGCAGGATTGATGCGGAACGAGACGGTCCCGACGTGATCGTGATACGTGTCCAGTACCAGGCTGAGCATGTCGCTTTGGCCTTCGCCGAGCTGGTCGCGCCGAACCAGCCTGCTGCGCACGCCGCGGGCGCCAAGGGAGTCGTACATCCGCGCGCCCACGTACAACGCCTCGTCGTCGAAAAGAAACCGCACCTCGGTTCGCTGCGTTCCGGCCGCGCCCTCCGTCGGCTGAGACTGCTTGAACTCCGTTGCAGCTGTCGCGGCGGTCCAGGCGGCTTCGTCCAGCCGGCCGTCGACGTTTATGGCGCCGCTCCTGGGAACCGCGGTTATCTGCGGGGCGGGATTCGGGTGGACGTTGCGCGACTGCGCAGTCGCCTCTCTGCCGAGCGGCCCAAGCAGAAGGGCGAGCGCGCAAGACGCGACGATCCGGTAGAGCACGAGAGTCTGATTCATTGGGCGGATGAGGAGGAGCCGACACCGATTGTCCTCACCCTTCGACGCAGGTTACCCCGAAAAAGGTTTCACAGCCGGCTGCGGAGAAACTCCGGTGTCATCGGCTGGAGCCACTGCGACATTACGCTCATCATGTCGGTGAGCATCAGCAGACCCACCGCGATCAGCAG
>JACDCY010000047.1 GCA_013817305.1 Gemmatimonadaceae bacterium
AGCTCGATCTCGGTAGGACTGACATCCATCTTGCCGGCTTCGACCTTGGTGAGATCGAGCACGTCGTTGATCAGGATGAGCAGATCGCTTCCCGATGACAGAATCGTGTTGGCGAATTCGACCTGCTTCGCCGTGAGATTTCCGTCCTTGTTGTCTGAAAGGAGCTTCGCGAGAATCAGGAGGCTGTTCAGCGGCGTGCGCAGCTCGTGCGACATGTTCGCCAGGAACTCCGACTTGTACTTGGAGCTCACGGCGAGCTGATCCGCCTTCTCCTCGAGCGCGACGCGCGCCACTTCGACTTCGGCGTTCTTCTGCTCGACCTTCCTGTTCTGCTCGGCGAGCAGCGAGGCCTTTTCCTCCAGCTCCTCGTTTACCTGCTGCAACTCTTCCTGCTGATCCTTGAGCAGCTCTTCCGAGGTCCGCAGCGTCTTGGCCTGCTGCTCCAGCTCGACGTTGGTTTTCTTGAGCTCCTCCTGCTGCGTCTTGAGCTCCTCCGATTGACTCTGGAGCTCGTGCGTCAGCCCCTGCGACTGCTCCAGCAGATCCGCCGTCCGCATGTTCGCGCTGATCATATTGATCACGACGCCCACACTCTCCGACAGCTGGTCGAGGAAGAGCTGGTGGATCTGGCTGAACGGCTGGAACGAGGCGAGCTCGATGACGGCTTTGACTTCACCCTCGAAGAGGACCGGCAGCACAATGATGTTCCGCGGCGGGGCCTCGCCCAGCCCCGACATGATCGTGACGTAGTCGTCGGGGACGTTCGTGAGCAGGATGGGCTTCTTCTCCAGAGCAGACTGTCCCACGAGACCTTCGCCGAGTTGGAACACATTGCTGACGTTCTTCCGCTCCTTGAACGCGTAGCTGGCGATGAGGCGGAACAGCGGTGTGCCGCTGGATTCCTCCATGAGGTAGAAGGCGCCGTGATGAGCCGAGACGAGAGGCGTCAACTCGGACATGATGAGGCGCGAGACTGTCTCGAGATCCTTCTGTCCCTGCATCATCCTCGAGAACTTCGCGAGGTTCGTCTTCAGCCAGTCCTGCTCTGTGTTCTTGTCGGTCGTCTCTTTCAGGTTCGCGATCATCTGGTTGAGGTTGCCCTTCAGCTCATCCAGCTCGCCCTGTGCCTCGACAGTGATCTGCCTGCTGAGGTCTCCCCGGGTCACCGCGGTCGCCACGTCGGCGATTGCGCGCACCTGCAGCGTGAGGCTGTTGGCCATCGCGTTCACGTTGTCCGTCAGATCCTTCCACGTGCCGCCGACTCCCGGGACGACGGCCTGACCGCCCAGCTTGCCTTCCGTTCCTACTTCCTTGGCGACTCGCGTCACTTCATCCGCGAATGCGGAGAGCTGGTCGACCATGGTGTTGATCGTGTTCTTGAGCTCTTGGATCTCCCCCCGCGCGTCTGCGGTGATCTTCCGCGATAGGTCACCGCGAGCGACGGCCGTCGTCACGTCGGCGATGTTTCGCACCTGGCCAGTGAGGTTCGACGCCATGAAGTTCACGTTGTCCGTGAGATCCTTCCACGTGCCTCCGACTCCCGGTACCTCTGCCTGGCCGCCGAGGTTTCCTTCCGTTCCGACTTCCTTCGCGACTCGCGTTACTTCGGAGGCGAAAGCGGAAAGCTGGTCGACCATCGTGTTGATCGTGTTCTTGAGCTCGAGGATCTCACCCTTGGCATCCGCGGTGATCTTGCGGCTCAAGTCACCGCGCGCGACGGCCGTAGTCACAAGGGCGATGTTTCGCACCTGCCCCGTAAGGTTCGATGCCATGAAGTTCACATTGTCCGTGAGGTCCTTCCACGTGCCGCCGACTCCCGGCACCTCCGCCTGACCTCCCAGCCTTCCCTCGGTACCGACTTCGCGTGCGACTCGCGTCACTTCGGATGCGAACGCCGAGAGCTGGTCCACCATGGTGTTGATCGTGTTCTTGAGCTCGAGGATCTCGCCCTGCACGTTGACCGTGATCTTGCGCGAGAGATCACCCTTCGCGACGGCCGTCGTCACGTCGGCGATGTTCCGAATCTGGCCGGTCAGGTTGTTGGCCATGGCGTTCACGTTGTCGGTCAGGTCCTTCCACGTCCCGCCGATTCCGGGAACTTCCGCCTGGCCTCCCAGCTTTCCTTCGGTTCCGACTTCCTTGGCTACGCGGGTCACTTCGTCAGCGAACGCCGAGAGCTGATCGACCATCGTGTTGATCGTGTTCTTGAGCTCGAGCGTCTCGCCTCTGGCTTCGACCGTGATCTTCCGGGAGAGATCTCCCTTGGCGACGGCCGTCGTCACGTCGGCGATGTTTCGCACCTGGCTCGTCAGGTTTCCGGCGAGCGTGTTGACGTTGTCGGTGAGATCCTTCCACGTACCGCCGACACCCGGCACCTCGGCCTGGCCACCCAGCATCCCCTCGGTTCCGACCTCCTTCGCGACGCGTGTTACTTCGGATGCGAAGGCGGAGAGCTGGTCGACCATCGTGTTGATCGTGTTCTTGAGCTCCAGGATTTCGCCCTTCGCCTCGGCGGTGATCTTCCGCGACAGATCGCCGCGCGCCACGGCCGTTGTCACGTCGGCGATGTTTCGCACCTGGCCCGTGAGGTTCGAGGCCATGAAGTTCACGTTGTCCGTGAGATCCTTCCACGTGCCAGCGACGTCGGGCACCTGCGCCTGCCCGCCCAGCCGTCCCTCGGTACCGACTTCGCGCGCGACACGCGTCACTTCACCGGCGAAAATCCGCAGCGAGTCCACCATGTCGTTGATCGTGTTCTTGAGCTCGAGGATCTCGCCCTGCACGTCTACCGTGATCTTGCGCGAGAGATCACCCTTCGCGACCGCGGTCGTGACGTCCGCGATGTTCCGAATCTGGCCAGTGAGGTTCCCGGCCAGAGTATTCACGTTGTCGGTGAGATCCTTCCACGTACCGCCCACTCCCGGCACCTCGGCCTGACCGCCGAGCTTGCCCTCCGTTCCGACTTCCTTGGCGACTCGCGTTACTTCAGAAGCGAACGCGGAGAGCTGATCGACCATCGTGTTGATCGTGTTCTTGAGCTCCAGGGTCTCGCCCTTCGCTTCGACCGTGATCTTCCGGGAGAGGTCTCCCTTGGCGACGGCCGTTGTCACGTCGGCGATGTTTCGCACCTGGCTCGTCAGGTTGCCGGCGAGCGTGTTCACGTTGTCGGTCAGATCCTTCCATGTACCCGCGACGTCGAGCACGTTCGCCTGGCCGCCTAGCATCCCCTCGGTGCCGACCTCGCGCGCCACACGAGTGACTTCCGATGCGAACGAGCTGAGCTGGTCAACCATCGTGTTGATCGTGTCCTTGAGCTCCAGGATCTCGCCCTTTGCGTCGGCCGTGATCTTTCGCGAGAGATCGCCCCGGGCAACGGCCGTCGTCACGTCGGCGATGTTTCGCACCTGGCCCGTGAGGTTCGAGGCCATGAAGTTCACGTTGTCCGTGAGATCCTTCCACGTGCCGGCGATCCCTGGAACTTCAGCCTGTCCGCCGAGCACTCCCTCGGTACCCACTTCGCGGGCGACTCGCGTCACCTCCGAAGCGAACCCGTTGAGCTGATCGACCATCGTGTTGATCGTGTCCTTGAGCTGGAGCACTTCCCCCTGCACGTCGACCGTGATCTTGCGGGATAGATCGCCCTTGGCGACCGCCGTGGTGACGTCGGCGATGTTTCGCACCTGGCCGGTGAGGTTCCCGGCCAGAGTATTCACGTTGTCGGTGAGATCCTTCCACGTGCCCGCGACTCCGGGTACGCTGGCCTGACCGCCGAGCTTCCCCTCCGTGCCTACTTCTCGCGCTACACGTGTAACTTCTGACGCAAAGGAGCTAAGCTGGTCGACCATCGTGTTGACCGTGGTGCCGATCCTCAGAAATTCGCCCTGGACGCTCTTCCCATCGATCTCCAGGAACATCTTCTGGCTCAGGTCGCCCTCGGCAACCGCAGTGAGCACGCGGGCAACCTCCGTCGTGGGCTGCACCAGGTCCGTAATGAGTGAGTTGACCGACCCGATCATGGACCGCCAGCCGCCTTCCACGTCGGGGACGTGGGCGCGGTCTTCCATCCGCCCTTCGCTCCCGACCGTCGTCGCCACCCGGCGGACCTCCGTCGTCACGCTCTGGCTTCGCTCGGCGATCGAGTTGAACTCGGTGATGATGTCGCTCATCATCGGGTCCGCGCTGTCCGCCAGGCGAACGCTGAAATCACCACCGCACAGATCCTTGAGACCGGCGAGAAGACGTCTCATGTCCAGCTGCCTCGCCCCGTTGCCGTTGGAACCCTGCCTGCCATTTCCAGTGCGCTTTCCCGGCTTGGACTTGCCGCGGCGACGGGTATGCGCAGCCTCTGGAGGAGCGTCACCCACGCCCTCGATCTCGATCTCGTCTCCGATTTCCACGGAACCCCTCGATTGTCTGGTGTACGGCGCGGTCAGGCGCCGAGCTCTTTAACGGGCCCGGACGTGGTCCGGGACAGCTACGTTCTACTTCAAAAGTGATACCGTGATGAATGCAGCGCCGACACGTACCCTGCCCTCCTCCAGCACACGCGCGTAAACCCTGCTCCAGCCTGGATTTACCTTTTGAGAGATACGTTTGTAGCGTTTATCGGAGAATGAATGGCGGATCGTTTTGCATGGAGCAGTATACGACGCGATCTCCAGCACCGAATCCCCGGCGGACCACACCGTCCCCGGAACCACGAGGTCCCAGTCCAGGCCCGAAACGGTCAGGTTCTCACCCGTCGTCCCGAAGCCGATCGGATGGCCCTCGCCCTGAAGCGCTTCGATCCGCTCGACTGCAAAAATGCAGACCGCGCGCGCCGGGCCCCCGTGAAGCTTACTGTCCGCCTGGCTGTCGCCATGCACTCCGTTTCGCGAGATCCACGCCTCCAGGCGGCCGCTCTTCGGCACGCCGCCGCCGGACACGTTGATCGATTCGATCCGCCCCGCCGTCCCCGGGGTGTCGCTCACGCCCTGCTTCCCTCATTCGAAGGCTTCGAAGTCATGCATCGCACGGGAATTCCGCCGTTCGTGGTTCTGAAGAGCGTCTCCAACTCAATATGCAGCTGCGCCTCGAGCGCGTGGTCGGCGGACAGAAAGGCGAGCTTCCAGCCGACGAACCGCTCCCGCATCACCATCCCGAAACGCGCGTACAGGTTGCGCAGCTCGCGCGATGTCCCGACGCGCACTCCGTACGGCGGGTTGGTGATCACCCACCCGGGCGCGGCATCCAAACCCGCCTCCGACACCGCGCTCGCGACGAACTCCACGTCGTGCTCGACCCGGGCCCGCGTCGCGTTCTCGGTTGCAGCCCGGACCGCACCCTCGTCGCGGTCCGATCCCACGATCGGCGCCACAGCAGATTCCAGAATCTCCGCCTCGGCTTCGCGCCTCATCCGCGACCACAGGCCCGCTTCGACCCACGGCCACTGCTGAAACGCGAAAACACGATCCAGTCCGGGCGGGATTCGCCTCGCGATCATCGCTCCTTCTATTGGAATGGTGCCCGATCCGCAGAACGGATCGAACAAAGGCTCGTCGGCGCGCCATTCGCAGGCGAGGAGCATCGCGGCCGCGATAGTCTCGCGCATCGGGGCCTTCGCGGTGGCGCGCCGGTAGCCGCGCATGTGCAGCAGCGCCCCCGAGCTGTCCATGTTCACGGTGCACTCGTCACGGTCGAGGCGAACGATCACCAGCTGTCCCGCTTCCCCTTCGTGCTCCTCGGACGCGGCATCCTCCGCGGCCACACCGCCGGTTCCCTCGCCGATTGCCCGCGCGATTCGCTCGGCGACTGCGTCCGAGTGATACAGCCTCGATTTGCGGGACGTCACGCGAACCTCGAACTTCCGCCCCGGAGCGATGAATTTGGACCACGGCAGCTTCGATGAATGCCGCTCGAGCTCCGCGAAAGTCCGCGCCTGGAATCGTCCCAACCGTACGATCACGCGGCTCACTGTGCGCAATCGCAGATTTGCGGCGTACACTTCGTGCAACCCACCTTTGAAGGTGACGCCGGCGGGCTCGACGTCGTCGACCACAAGCCCGACCTGCGCGAGCTCGCGCGCAGCGATTCGCGAAAGGCCTGGCGCGGTGATGGCGAACGCCTCGAGCGGCTCGAGAGAGTGGGACACGGACTGAGGTTACTGCGTTGATCGTAAAATGAAAGCCATCACCGAAGCCGAGCTCGCCGCGGCAGCAGTGATCCTCGCCGAAGGCGCGGAGCCCTCCGCCCAGTCAGTCTTCCTCGGCGACAAGGCGCTGCTCTTCAACGAAGGCCGCACCGCTTTCGTGATGTACGGCCGCATTCGCTGCAGCTGGATCTCGGCGGGCGATCCCGTGGGCCCCGCGTCGGAACTGGCGCCGATGATCGCCAGCTTTGCGCGGGCCGCCGCCGCCGCATCAGCCTGGCCCGCCTTCTACAAGATCATCCCGGCAAACATCGACGCCTATCTAGAGAACAATTTTCTTGTCGGGAAAGTCGGCGAGATCGCCCGCGTTCCAGTAGCCGGCTTCACTCTCGACGGCGCGCGCCGGCGACGCCTCCGGCGAAGCCAGAAGCAGGCGCGGGAAAGCGGAGTCGACGTGACCGTGGTTCCCGCTGGTGAAGGCGAGCCATTCCTGCGCGAGCTCAAGAGCGTTTCCGACGACTGGCTACGGCAGCAGCGCGGCAGGGAGAAAGGATTCTCGCTGGGAGCGTTCGACCCCGCCTACGTGCGGCGGTTCCCCGTTGTGGTCGCCAGGGTCGGCACATCCATCGTCGCTTTCGCAACCGTCTGGTCGTCGGCTGTCAAGCGCGAGGTCGAGGTGGACCTCATGCGATCGACAGCAGCTGCGCCCTCGGGCACCATGCAAGCGATGCTCGTTGATCTGATGCAATGGGCGCGTGACGCCGGGTACGCCTCGGTAAGCCTCGGAATGTCTCCGCTCGCCGGCGTGAACCCGCTGGGAGAGGGAGGGCGATTGCAGACGCTCCGGCGCTCCTTCACGAACTTCACCGGCCGATTCTACAATTTTGAAGGACTGCGCGAATTCAAACAGTCGTTCGATCCCGACTGGGAGCCGCGTTACCTGGCCAGCAGCCCGGGAATCGCGCGGTCGCTGGTGCTCGCGCACCTCGCCGCGCTCACGTCCGGCGGCATTGCCGGAATGTTCAGGAAATAGCGGCGGGAGGACGGGGTGCGCGTGCGCGTCGCCTGGCGAGCCATGCCCAGAGCCGCCATGCCAGCAGCGCGCCGATGATGCCAAGATAGACGAGCGGGAGGAAGGTGTCTTTCTTCACCGCCCACAGGTAATGAATGGTACCGGTGATCGCCGCGACGTAGATGAGCTGGTGCAGCCTGTTCCACCGCTTTCCCCCGAGCCGCCGCACCCAGCCCTTCGTCGATGTAATGGCCAGCGGCAGGAGCAATAGCCATGTCGCCATCCCTATCGTGATGTACGGATGCTTGACGATGTCCTCGACGATGTCGCCGACGTCGAAGAACATGTCCAGCCCGATGAACGCGATCAGATGCAGCGTCGCGTAGAAGAACGCGAACAGGCCAAGCATCCGGCGGTACTTGATCACCTCGTTCCATCCGGTGAGCCGCCGCAGCGGAGTGACCGCCAGCGTGATGGCGATGAAACGGAGCGCCCACCGACCGGTGCGCAGCTCGACTTCCTCTATGGGATTGGCGCCGAGGTCATCGGTGAACCCTTCCCACACGAGGAACGCGAGCGGGAGGAGCGCCGCGGTGAACACGAGAGGCTTGATTACCGTGGATCGGCGCGAGGCGATGCCCCTCTCAGTAATTCCTGCGCAAGTCCATGCCCGCGTACATCCGCGCGACCTGATCGCCGTAACCGTTGAACATCAGTGTCCTGCGCCGGAGAAATTCGCCGATGCGCCGCTCCTTGCTCTGGCTCCAGCGCGGATGATCGACCTCGGGGTTCACGTTCGAATAGAAGCCGTATTCCGAGGGTGCCGCCTTGTTCCACGCCGTCGCGGGCTGCCTGTCGGTGAATCGTATTTTTACGATCCCCTTGATGCTCTTGAAGCCGTACTTCCACGGAACCACCAGCCGCAGCGGCGCGCCGTTCTGGTTCGGCAGAGCCCTGCCATAGAGCCCGGTCGCGAGGATGGTCAGCGGGTGCATCGCTTCGTCGAGCCGCAATCCTTCTGTGTAAGGCCAGTCGAGCACTGGACGGCGCTGACCTGGCATCCGCCGCGGATCATGCAGCGTCGTGAACTCCACGAACTTTGCCTGCGAGGTGGGCTCCACCCTGCTGATGAAAGCTGAGAGAGGAAATCCCATCCACGGGATCACCATCGACCAACCCTCTACGCAGCGCAGTCGATATATCCGCTCCTGCTGCGTGACGGGCCTGAGAATGTCTTCGAGGTTGTAGACCGCCGGCCTTTTTACCAGTCCTTCTACGGTCACGCTCCACGGGCTGGTCCGGAACGAGCCTGCATTCTCGGCGGGATCCTCCTTGCCGGTGCCGAACTCGTAGTAATTGTTGTAGGTGGTAACGTCCTTGTACGGAGTCAGCTTGTCGTCCGCCTCGCCCTCGGACGGAGAGGCCTTCAGGCAACCAGGCAACGCACCGGTCGCGGCGGCTACGCCGAGAAGGCTACCGGTTGCGAGGAACTTCCGGCGATCGACGTAGATGCGCTCGTCGGTGATCTCACTCGACGGGATGTCCGGTCGTCGTTTCATCAGCATCGGGGGACCCCTGTTGAAGCCATGCTCCCACGGAATACTTCCTGCCCTTATACCCCATAATGACGCAAACCATCACAAAGGCCAAGGCGGCGGCGTGTCTCCGGGATCGTTTCGGGCACGACGACTTCCGCCGCGGGCAGTGGGAGCCGGTCAAAGCGCTTATCGCCCGGCGCGACGTGCTCGTCGTCATGCCCACCGGCAGCGGGAAGTCTCTGATTTACCAGCTGGGCGCGGTGATGCTGCACGGACTCACGATAGTAGTCACCCCGCTGATCGCCCTGATGAAGGACCAGCACGACAAGCTGCTTGCCCAGGGGGTGGACTCCGTGGCAATGCACTCCCACCTGTCGACCTCCGAATCGCGCGAAACACACCGGCAGATCAGCGAAGGCGAAGGAGACATCCTCTACCTCACGCCGGAGCGTTTCAAGGACCGCGAGTTCTTCGAGCACCTGCTCGGCCGCGAGATAAGTCTTTTCGTCGTCGACGAAGCGCACTGCGTGAGCCAATGGGGGCATGATTTCCGCCCCGACTACCTCGCGCTCGGAAATATCGCCAAGCGGCTCGGGCGCCCGCCCATCCTCGCGCTCACTGCGACGGCGACCGCCGAAGTTCAGCAAGACATCGTCCATCAGCTCGGCATGAAGGACCCGCACGTGACAATCACCGGATTCGCGCGCCCGAATCTGCGCTTCGAAGTAAGACGCACGGTGAATGACGGCATCAAGGACGCCGTCGTGGAGCGCGCGCTCGGTGACGGTGACGGCGTGGGTGTGATTTATGTGGCCACGGTAAAGGAAGCCGAGCGCCTGTATGAGAAGTTTCGCGGGAAGTATCGGATCGCGATCTATCACGGAAAGCTGCCGGCCGCAGACCGAAGAGAGGCGCAGGAGATGTTCATGGCGAACAAGATCAAGGCGATCATCGCCACCAACGCCTTCGGACTGGGGATCGACAAGCACGACCTGCGATTCGTGCTGCACTACCATTTCCCCGGATCCATCGAGGCGTACTATCAGGAAGCGGGTCGCGCGGGCCGCGACGGGAAGCCTGCCGTCTGCACCGTTCTGTACCGTGTGGAAGACCGCCGGATACAGTCATATTTTCTGGGCGGCAAGTATCCGGAAGTCGAGGAAGCGGCGCGCGTCGCTATAGCGCTGGAGCAGTACCCCAAAGGCGAGCCGGTCGCAGGCGCCGACATATCGGAGCAGACGGGCGTAGCGTTCCGGAAGACTCGGATCGTGTTCTCGCTGCTCAAGCGGCATGGGGTCGTGCGCGAGCACCGCGACGGCAAATGGGAGCGACTCGCCGACCGGCTGACCTCGGTCAACCTCAGCGCCGATCTCCTGGACTACGAAGAACGCCGAGAGCGCGACCAGCAGAAGCTTCGCACGATGATTGAGTTCTGCCAGACCGCCGAGTGCCGTACGCGATTCATCCTCGAGCACTTCGGCGAGGAGGTCGAGGCCGACTGGCGCTGTGGCAACTGCGACGCGTGCGACCAGATCGACAGCTGGGAAACGGGGGTCGAGACGTTTTCCGGAAAGGCGACGGCATGACGTGAGTATGCGCGCTGACCGCCCGGGCTAGGCGGTCAGCTTCGCATCGAGCTGAATGTCGACGTTGCCCTTGAGCGCGCCGGATACGGGGCATCCGGCCTTGGCATCGTTCGCGATTCTCTGAAACGTCGCATCGTCGAGTCCGGGAACCGTGGCTCGCGTGGTCAGCTTCATGGTTGTGACCTTGAAGCCTTCGCCAACCTTGTCGATGGTACAGTGCGCATCGGTCTCGACGCGGGTCGGCGCCGTGCCATTTTTCTCGAGCGAACCGCTGAGCGCCATGCTGAAGCAAGCAGCCTCGGCCGCCGCGAGAAGCTCCTCTGGATTCGATCCCGTTCCCTCTTCGAAGCGAGAGCCGAACGAATAGCTGCCCCCTATGCCGCCGCTTTCCCCGCGAAAATTCCCCTTCCCGCCCTTGAGCCCACCTTCCCAGACAGCGCTCGCTTTTCTCGTCGGCATCCCGGCTCCATTGATTGAATCACTTGATTGACGGCAACACTCGAAAGCTAATGGCGGGCTACATTCACCCGTCTACCGCCCAAACGGAGAATCGAATGGCCGACGTAACCATCACCATCAAGCAGACGGGCCCGTACGTGATAGAGGGGGAGGTAATCATCGTGGATCACCAGGGGCAGCCGGTGCCGATCACGCCGGGAAAGCGACTCTCGCTCTGCCGCTGCGGCGCGTCGACCAACAAGCCGTTCTGCGACGGTATGCACAGCAAGATCGGATTTCTCGCCGCCGAGAAAGCGCAGCAGGAGCTGGACAACAGTGCGCCCGGAACGGGCGCCTGATCACACGGTCAACAGAGCCCGGTGCCACGAGCCCGAGGCCGGGAGCTCGAACCGTCCGCGCCACTCGCCCAGTGAATTGACACTGGTGTCGAACACTCTCGTTTCGGCGTCGATCCGGCCGCTGGACGAGAGCTCCACGAATTCATCGCGCGACGTGCTGCGCACGTCCCCGCTGCCATCGCGGTAGAAGACGCGATCCCGGGACAGCAGCGACGCTCCGGTTTCCTTCTCGAATTCGGCGATCTTCCTGTACAGTCCGTCGATCGAGCAGCCGGATGCGTGACTTGCTTCCGGATCGACGCCGACGACCAGAAACCTCGAATCGCGCCAATCCCGTCCGCAGGTCAGCGGTTGGCCGTGCGCGGCCCATTTCGCCAGAAACTCGTCGACCATCGTAAGCAGCCGCTTGGAGATAGGTTCGTCCAGCGCAGGATCGGCGGCGAAGACCCAGACACGCGACGCGTCGCTCAGGTTGTCAAATGGTAGGAGAGGCATGATTCAATCTACCCCTTGGCCGATCGCTTCGATTTCTTACGCGCCGCCGACGCTCCCCTGCTGATTGCCGGTTGATCGAGGCTGCGCCACAAGTACCAGCATGCGATGGTGCGGTACGGCGCCCACGACCGCCCGAGCTTCTCCATCCTGATCGCGGTTGGGAGCTTCCGCAGCCCGTACGCCCTCTGAATCGCCTTCTGAATCCCCAGGTCCAGCGTCGGCAACACGTCGGGCCTGCCGAGATGGAACATCAAGAACATCTGCGCGGTCCACATGCCGACCCCTTTGACCGCGGTCAGACGCGCTATCAGCTCCTCGTCCGACATTTCGTCGATTCGGTCGAGATCCAGCGCGCCCGAATTCACGTGACGCGCCAGGTCCCGAATGTATGCGATCTTCTGGTGCGACAGCCCGGCCTCTCGCAGGCGCTCGTCGGTAATCGAAGTCATGGACCGGGCCTCCCCTCCAGCCGCCTCGTACACCGCTCTGAATCTTCCGTGAATGGTCGCGGCGGCTTTTACGGACAGTTGCTGGGACACGATCGCGCGGGCGATCGCGTCGAAGTGAGTACCTTCGGTATCCAGCTCGAACCGGTGCGGTCCGAACCGGCTCAAGACCGCTCCGATTATCGGGTCGGAGCGCCTCAGATGTCGCATGGCGGAGCGGTGCAGGCCCGGTGTGTACGGTCGCGGCTTTTGCATGGGCTGGCGAGGGGGAACAGTCAAAGGTAAATGGTATATTACGAGGACCCACCCCCCCCCCGGGTGATGGATGGACACGGTCTCCCGGGCGGCAACTCTATCTCCCTAGGAGTGTTGGATGAATTCCTGTGTGAAGTTCATGGCTGGCCTGGCGTGTGCTTCCGCCATCGCAGTATCGCCCGCGCGGGCGCAGGACGAATGCAACCCCGACCAGAACTCCCCACAGTTCGTCGGGCGCGCATTCATTGCGGTGCAAAAGGGTATCGCTGCGCTGAACAACAACGGCGATCCCGCCACCGATGCGCGAACGGCGGTCCGCCTCCTCACGGACCCTGAAGGCCGCGACCGGGACAAAAACGTTGCAGGCCAGGCATTTACCCTCGGGCAGGCGCTCGTGCTCCTGCTCGCGGAGTCTTCGCCGCCGGTGAATGGCACGCGCGCGGACTTTGGTTTTGCGACAAACCGCGAGCAGTCCGCTGATCTGTACGTGATGGCCGATTCAGTGTTTACCGTCGTCGAGACGCTGATTCCCCTATGCGCCGACCAGGTCAGCGCCTGGCGCCAGGGATCGCCCTGGGTTGGAACGATGACCAACGCCCTTACAGCCCTGAACGAAGGCAAGCTCGACACGGCCGAGGCTCTCGCGCGCAGAGCGTTGATCCTCGACCGCAGGGCACCGTACGCGTATGTAGTGCTTGGCGGCGCTGCGCGGCAGCGCCTGGCTACGGCCTCTGCGGCCGACAAGCCGCGCTACCTGGCCGAGTCGCGCGGTCATCTGACGCGTGCGCTGGAGTTGGCGCAGAACGATACGTCGTACGGTGATGTGGTGCGCAGCTCCCACTCCGAGTTGGGCGAGCTGGTCGCGGCATCCCTTGCCGACGCACCTGCGTCGGAGCGCGCCGCGCGTGCGCGCGAGGCCGCCGAGCATTTCAAGCAGTACGCGATGTTGGCTGAATCCGACCTGCAGCGAGCCGATGCCTTGCAGAAGATGGGCGACGTTTTCGCCGAGGTCGGCGACACGGCATCGATCCGGGCCGTATACGGCGGCGTGTCGTCGAACCCGACCGGGTACGGTGAGCGATCGCTGCTGACGAGTGGAATTCTCGCGACCAGATTCGGAACTCCTGTCGAGGCCGCCGCGCTGTACACCGCGGTTCTGTCGACGAACCCGTACCACCGGGATGCGCTTCGCAACCAGGCCGTAACGCTCGTCCAGCTGAATGATTTCGCCGGACTGCTTCCCATTGCTCAGCGCCTTACGGCGCTGGATCCCAACAATCCGGAGAACTGGGTGTTTCACTCCTACGCGTACGCCGGGATGGCTGAGCGTACCTCAAACGCGGCGATGCGCCGCGCGTACACGGATTCGTCCACCAAGTACGACCGGATGGCGACCGCGATGCCCATGAAGGTGACGTTCACGGAATTTTCGCCGATGGAAGCGGAAGCACGCATCCGCGGAACGATCGAGAACCTCGGCACGTCGCCCCAGACGTACACGATCATCGTCGAGATGCTCGACCGATCCGGCAATGTTCTGGCGACGGAGCAGGCACAGGTGGGCCCGGTGGCGGCGAAAGCCGCGGGTGAGTTTACGGTGCTCGGCAAGGCAACAGGGGTGGCGGCGTTTCGGTACAAGCCGCTGCTCTGATCACCAGGACTGCTTCGAAAAAGGCCCGCGGCGTCGCCGCGGGCCTTTTTTTCGTTCCTAGACCAGCCTCGGCAACATCACCGGGTTTCCTCCGACGAGCGCTCCCACGATCCAGAATTTCTCTCCGTCAAACCAGAAGATCGCGACCTGCTCCAGCTCCCGCGCCAGCCGCGTCGCGGCCTCCCGGCCCACGGCCACTGCCACGCTGTCTTCGCAATGCGCCCCATCCGGCGAGCATGCATCGACATGCAGAAAAGCGATGCCTGTCGAAACGAGCGTTTCGCCGAGCTGTCTGGCCCGCTGCTCGTTTACGGAGTCGTCCGTGTTCTCGCCGCGCGGATTCTGGGCTGTAATCACCGCGAACGCGCCGGGCAGCCCGATCCCCGTCACTGCTCGGATGCTCTCCTGCCCTATCGGCTCGCGGAGATCGACGCGTACAGCGGGCCTCGTTCTGAAATTCAGCACGGTGTCCGGGTAACGGTGCCAGTCGGGATCGAGCTGGTCGGGAGACGGAATAGTCATCGAAGTATCAGGTATCAGGGTTCGGCCCGGGATATTGCAAGTGCCCCAGCCGTCACTGATCCCTGATCCCTGATACCTCACACAGCTCGCGCGGTACAATCCCTGCCTCAGATCCACGTGTGAACCATCCCACGATCTGGCCCGCGACGCTCTGGCTCGTGCGCCACGGCGAGTCCGCAGGTAACGTCGCCAGGGAGGCAGCCGACGCCACGGGCCTCGAGGTCATCGACATCGATGTCCGCGACGTCGATGTTCCCCTGTCGTCGTTGGGCGAGCTTCAGGCGGCTGCGCTCGGCAAGTGGTTCGCCCGCATGCCGGAGAAGGCGCGGCCCAACGTCGTTCTGAGCTCGCCGTATAAGAGAGCCCTGCGAACTGCCGAGTTGATACTTCAGCACGGAAAGATCGAGCCGGTAGACCCGTCCGTTCCCATCATCGTGGACGAGCGCCTGCGCGAAAAAGAGTTCGGCGTATTGGACCGCCTGACCCGGCGCGGCATCGTATCAATGCATCCTGATCAGGCAGAATTTCGCCGGATGCTCGGGAAGTTCTACCACCGCCCGCCCGGCGGCGAGAGCTGGACGGATGTCATTCTTCGCCTCCGCAGTGGGGTGGAGATGATATCCCGCGAGTACTGCGCGGAACGAGTGTTGGTCGTGGCGCATTCGGTGGTCGTCCTGTGCATGCGCTACATACTCGAGCACATGACCGAGGAGCAGATACTCGCGATCGACCGTGAAACGGAAGTCGCAAACTGCTCGGTGACGCGGTACGACAACGACACCAGTCGAATCAAGCACGGTAAGCTCGAGCTGACGGAGTTCAATTTCGTGGCACCGCTGGAAAACGAGGGCGCGGCCGTAACGAGCGCGCCGGATGCCGTCGCCGGTGCCAAGTAAGAGTTCGCGCGAGCCGGCAGCGCTGACGCAGGCGCTGCTGCGCCGTCGTCCGCTCCCGCGCCACGCAACCGACGATGGCAAGGACCAGCGCGGAACCATCATGATCATCGGGGGAGAGCGGTCCACACCGGGCGCGGTTGTCCTCGCCGCGACGGCCGCGCTCCGAGCGGGATGCGCGAAGCTGCAGATTGCGACCGCTTCGTCGGTGGCGCCGTTCCTCGCCGTCGCCGTCCCGGAAGCTTTGGTAGTGTCGCTTCCCGAGACCCGGCGCGGAGCGATCCACCGCCGCGCGGCATCGCTGCTCGCGGACATGGCGGCGAGCGCGGACGCGGTCGTGGTCGGTCCCGGCATGATTGACGAGGACGCTACCATCTCGCTCCTCGCTGCGTTTTTCAACCGCCTCGGCCGCGGACCCGTGCTGGTGCTGGATGCGGGAGCGGTCTCCACCCTCAATGGCAGCGGCGCGCTGCTCGCCCGCCATGAGGGCAGGCTCGTTCTGACCCCTCATGCCGGCGAGATGGCCGCGCTCCTGAACGAGAACAAGCAAAGCGTGCTGAAGAACCCACTGGCCATCGCGCTCGCCGCGGCGTCGGCCTACAGCGCGATCACGCTGCTCAAGGGATCCGAGACTCTGATTGCGCGGCCGGATGGAAAAGCGTGGCGCTACACCGGCGGCGACGTCGGGCTCGCGACGTCAGGGTCCGGCGACGTGCTCGCCGGGATCATCGGCGGTCTCGCCGCGCGCGGCGCCGACGCTACTACCGCGGCGCTGTGGGGAGTATACCTGCACGGCGAAGCTGGCAACGTGCTGGCCGCGCGTCAGGGACGCGTCGGTTTTCTAGCGCGCGAGCTCTCGCCGGAGCTACCATCGCTGATGGAGAAAGCAGTAAGTCGCTAGCGCGGCGCCCGGCGCGGGAGCGTTTCCGGCATGTCCGCGATCACGTACGCCATCACCGCCATTGCCGCTACGCACTGTGCGACTTCGCGCGGATCCAGCTTGTCCATCGTATCGGCCTCGGAGTGGTGGTACCAGAAGTAGCGCGTGCCGTCCACCTGGAGTCCGAGCCCCGGCACGCCGAGCGCGGTGAGCGGGCCCACGTCCGCACCGGCTCCTCCGGGTGCTACCTCGTTCGCGCCAAGCGGCTGAAGCAGCGACGCGATTGCGGCGACCGCGGGCAAGGCCTCGCTGGATCCATCGAAGCTGAACCCCTTTGGAGCGAAAACTCCGCCGTCGGATTCCATCGCCAGCACGTGGTTAGACATCTCGGCCGCGTGCGCATCCCTGTACGCGTTGGCGCCGCGTAATCCATTCTCCTCGTTGGTCCACAGCACTACGCGCAAAGTCCGCCGCGGACGGAGGCCGAGCTGCTTGAGCAGACGCACCGCTTCCCACGCGGCCACGCTCCCGCCCGCGTCGTCCATCGCGCCCTGGCCAACGTCCCATGAATCGATGTGGCCGCCGAGTACGACGATCTCTTCCGGCTTCTCGCTTCCGACGAGTTCCGCGATGACGTTGCGCGACCTCGCGTCGGGCCACGTCTTCGCTTCCATACGCAGATTCACCACCACCGGGTCGCCACGGTCATACATGCGGTGCAGCATCGCTGCGTCCTCCACGCTCAACGCGGCGGCAGGGATCTGCGTGACGGTACTGTCATACCTCATGGCGCCCGTGTGCGGGTTCTGCATCGAGTTGCTCGCTACGGAGCGGATCAGCGCGGCAACCGCTCCAACCTTCGCCGCCTCGATCGCGCCGCGACTCCTGTACTGCACGGTCGCGCCGTAGTTGGTGAATGGTGCGTCGAACAACACGATCTTCCCGCGCGCCTGATCGGCCTTGTCCGCGAGATCATCGAAGCTCGTCACCACGAGCACCGACGCGGTGATGCCTCCCTCCGGCGTACCGATACTGCCACCGAGCCCGAGCATGTGCAGCTTCATGGGTCGCGGGCGCACCATCGTGGCCGACTCCTCACCGCGAACCCAGCGCGGAACCATCACCGGCTCACCACGAACGTTCTGCAGCCCGTCGCGAGTCATCTCCGCGATGATCCAGTCCAGGGCGTGCTCGAGGCTCGTGGAGCCGCTCAGCCTGTGGCCGAACTTGTCGGTGAGCAGTGCTACGCGGTTGTACGCAGCGCTGTCGCTCAGCGCCGCCGCGATGATCCTGTCGGTCGTCGCGCGGTAGCGTTCCGGCAGCGTCTGCGCTCTCGAAATCGTTGGCGCATGCAGCGCGATGGCGAACGCGGCGAGCGACAGGCGGGTCAGTGCAGCGCGCTTTGTCATGGTGTGACGGTTGGGGCGCTTGCCTGCGTGGTGGCCGCCAGGCCCGGAATCGTAATGACGAACGTGGTTCCCTCCCCGACGCTGCTCGCTACGCTGACGTCGCCGCCGAGAAGACGCGCGAGCCGGCGCGTAACCGTCAACCCAAGCCCCGTGCCGCCCGCTCTGCGCGTCGCCTTCTGCTCCACCTGCCAGAACGGGTCGAACACTTTGTCGATGTGCTCGGCCGAAATGCCGATCCCCGTGTCGTGCACCGTAATCTCGACGCTCTCACCTGACGTAGCGACCCTGACGCTGACCGTGCCGG
>JACDCY010000126.1 GCA_013817305.1 Gemmatimonadaceae bacterium
CCACGTCGTGCGCGTGGACCGACGCGAGTGACGGGTTTTGAACGCGTAGCTCCCTGAGGTGGTACTGGAGCTCGACGAGCTTGGAGAAATTCGCCACGAGCTGCGACTTGCGCTGACTGCGGAACTGTACCGCGGCGTACACGAGACCGCCCGCGATCGCCAGCGACGACAGCGCTTGCAACGTGACCTGAACCAGCAGGATGTTCTCTGGCAAGAGCGGGAATTAACTCACGCCGTCGCGAGCCCGTAAAGCTTGCCGACGAAGAACGGGCCAAACTCCGCGTACTTGGCGCTCACCTCGTCGAAGCGCATGTCGGTGACCAGCTTCTTGAAATCCAACGGATCCTTCGCGAACAGCGTGACGCCCCACTCCCACTCGCTGAATCCGATCCCGCCCGTGATCACCTGCTGGATGCGGCCCGCGTACTTCCGGCCCGTCTCGCCGTGCGAGCGCATGAGCCTGCTGCGCTCGTCCAACGTGAGCTCGTACCAGTTCTGCCCGGGGTCGCGCCGCTTGGACATCGGGTAAAAGCAAACGTATGGCATGTCCGGAGGAAGCTGTGGAAAGAGCCTGCGCTGCACGTGCTCGCTCGACCGCTCCGCCTCACGTCTGCTCTCCAGCTCCGCCAGATACGCGGCATCGCCGACGGTGCCGCCGCGCGCTGCCGCAGCGCGCGCAAGCTCCGCCGTGATGTGATACAAGCCCGCCTCGGCGACACTCACCATCGAGAATACCTCCTCGACTCCGGCAAAGGCCTCCGCCTCACTCAGCTCCGCGCGCACCGCCGCCAGCTCGTCGAACGACGCACGAAAGTGCGCCAGCAGAAAATCGCCCGGCGCAGTCGTGAGTGCCGCGACAGCGCTCCACCCCGCCGCGGCCCGGTCTCCGATCTCTGCCACGCCGACAGACAGCGCGCGGGAGACGTCGCGGGATGCGGCCCCGGTGCCCGGAATGAGCCGGACCACCTGATGCAGCGCGAACCAGCCCTCCAGCGTCGCCGGCGGATGAGCCTCGGCGCTCATGCGGGAACCTTCGCCATATGTGGAGCCAGGTCAGCCGTGAGCCGGAGCGGCCGCGATATCGTCGACGAGTGCGCGCAGCTGCGCCACGTCGTACGGCTTCGCCAACGTGCCTCGAGGCGAGCAGTCGCGTATCTCATCAGCGTACTGTGCCACGTTGCCGCTCGTCAGAACGAAGCGATCCAGCAGCGCCGGCGCATGTTCCTTGAGCCGGCGGCACAACTCGATGCCGCTCAGCTCAGGCATCTTGATGTCGCAGATGATTACCGCGTAGCGCTCCGCCGCCTCCGGCGAGAGCAGCACGGGCAGAGCTTCGACGGCGCTCGGCAGCTCTTCGACCGGCCATCCGAACCGCTCAAGGTATCGGCGCAACGCACGCCGGACCGGAGCCTCGTCGTCGATCACGAGCACGACGCGCGGCTGTTTCTCTGCCGGCACATGCACCGACCTGCCATCCACCGCGTGCCCGCGCGCTGCCGCCGAAACCGGCGCGACCTTTACGTCCCCGACCTCCGCTACCGGCACCCGCACCGTGAATCGCGCGCCACTGCTCCCTTCCTCGGCGAAAGACCGGTTCCTGACCGCGACCGTCCCCCCGTAATACTCGATGATCCCGAGTGCGAGCGACAGACCCAACCCCGCGCCCTTGCCGACCGCTTTCGTGGTATAGAACGGCTCGAAAATGTGGTCCAGGGCCTCCGACGCAATGCCGGCCCCGTTGTCTTCCACCACGATCTCGCACGCGCCATCCGCGACGCGCGCCTGAACGGCCACGATGCCTCCCGCCCCGGCCGCTTGCGCGGCGTTCATGACAATATTGGTGATGACCTGATCGAAACCCGCGCGATCCACTTCGATTGGCTCCATGTTTGGCGCGATAGACGTCTGCAAGGTCACGCCGGCCACACCAACCTGCGTCCGCATGGCCGCAAGCGTCTCCGTGAGCGCGGCCGACGGCAGGATGCGCTCGCGCTTTCGCTCGCTCCCGGTCTTTACGAATGCGACGAGATCGCGCACCGTAGCGCGTGCTCGATGCGCCTGTTGGCGAATCATCCTCAGCGATTCGCCGTCGTCCGGCGTCAACTCGGAACCATCGAGCATGTCGTCGGTCGTGGTGAGTATCGCCGTAAGCGGATTACCCAGCTCGTGCGCGACGCCCGAGATGAGCCGCCCCAGCGCCTGCATCCGAAGCGCCTGAGCCAGCTCATTCCGTAACGTTTCGCGTTCGGCTGCCGCGATCTTCTCACTGGTGACGTCCCGAGCTACCAACAACATTCTCGAGCTGCTTTCCCTGTTTGGGACCGGAGTGACCGTGCCGGAGAGCCATCGCTCGGAGCCGTCAGCGTGCACGAAGCTCCCTTCCACCGGGACTCGCGATCCCAATCGAACCAGCTGCAGCTGCCGCTCAAAGGGCGGCCGGAACTCCGGAGCCATGAGATCGGCAACGTTGCCGCCGAGGAGTCGATCGCGCGACAGGCCGGTATGCGCCAGCATTGAGTCGTTCACCCGCAAAACGCGGCCACCCTCGTCGAGCGTCGCGATCATCTCGGACGCGGCCTCCAACACCAGCCCATGGCTTTCCTCCGACCTGCGGATCGCCCCGACCAGCGACTGTTGGACAAGCACAGCGAGCATGAACGTGGCTGCCGCAACCGCCACCGTCGTGAGCCCCAGCTGATAGTTCCCCACATACTCCGGAAGATTGAAGAAAGGTGGTCGCTCGATGGCACCGGTGACTTCCGCGAACACCAGCACCGTGAACGCCGTGACGGCGCAGCTCGCGACGACGAGAGTCTGCCGCAAAGGAAGCATGGACGCGGCAACCATGATGAGGAACAGATAAAACGCCGTCGTGATCCACAGCGCACCGCCGACAAAGAACGCGCACGCGGAGATGAAGGCGGTGTCCGCGCAGAAGCCCGCCGTGGCGACGCGGAGCACGGAGCGTACCGAGGTCTGGCGCTCCACAAGCCGGCCCGTGGCGAGGATTACCCCCAGCCATGCGAGCAGGATTACCGGTGGCTGCCAGGGAAACAGTCCGAGAGCGGCGAGTATGGTGGTGACCGCAAAAAATGACGCGATGATAAATGTGCGTCGCCGGTTGTCGAATCCCGGCAAATGTGCGGTTCCTGCCTGCGCCACCCCTCCAACGGTCACGACGCGGCGGTTTCCGCGGTGCCGCCATGTATCTTCCGCGCCAGATGGCTCTCGACGAACATCAGGCCACTCTCGCCCGCGCGGCGGATCATCCGCAGCAGCATGTCCATGCTGGATACTTCTTCGAGCTGCTCGGTGACGAACCACTCGAGGAAGTTGCGCGTGAGGTGCTCGTTCTGCTTGATGGCGAGATCCATGAGGTCGTTGATCTGCTGCGTGACCTTGAGCTCCCAATCGAGCGAAAGTTGCACGGCCTCTTCGGCCGACTTAAAGCCGGCGCGGGGCGACGGAATCGACGGGATCTGGAGCGAGCCGTCCGCATCCACGATATACTGGACGATTTTCATGGCGTGTGCCCGCTCTTCGTCGGCCTGGAGCTGAAAGTGGTGCGCGAGCTCCGGGAGTCCCTCCTGCGAGAAGTACGAGGAGATGGCGACATACTGCATCGACGCGCCGAATTCGTGCCCCACCTGGGCATTCAGCGCGCTCACGGTTTCCTTGCTGATCATCATGGGTCGACGGGTATGGGTTTTAGTACGATGTCAAAGCTAAGCGATTCGGGCGCCCTGTGGGCCCGGCGAACGCTCCTTCTCGGAGCGGTCCCGGCCGTGTTGGCTGCCTGCAACGACCCTGGACGAACCACCGTTGAAAGCGCGAATCCCATGCCCCCGCTCGTCCCGCTTGTCGGGGCAGCTGTGCTCGTCGGCGCGGGCGACATTGCCGGTTGCAACTCCAATGGCGATGAGCAGACCGCGGCGCTGCTCGACGGGATTCCCGGCACAGTGTTCAC
>JACDCY010000127.1 GCA_013817305.1 Gemmatimonadaceae bacterium
TCCGCCAGTAGATGTCCAGCTGCTCACCACCGTCGCTGAAAATACGACTGTGGCGGGACGGGCCTCGTTTCTCCGGCGCGCAGTGGGCAATCTGCTCCGCAACGCGTGCCGCCATGCTCGTTCGCACGTCCGGGTCGGGGTGTACGTGGAGGCGCGGGTCGGGCGGGCCGGCATTCGCATCGCCGTTGAGGACGATGGTTTTGGGGTTGCGCAGGCGCTGCGTGCCAATCTCTTCCACCCCACTGTACACGGTGATCACGGAGGCAGCGGGCTGGGACTCGCATCCGCCGCGTGGGTGGTGGCCCAGCTTGGGGGAGAGATCGGCTACCGGGACGGGGAGGAGCTTGGAGGCGGGTGCTTTGAGATTTGGCTGCCGGCATCCGAGCCCCGGTGGAGACAACGCCGTCCCAGAGTAGCGGACAAGGCACTCGCGGGGCATTCCCTGGTTCTGGTGGACGATGATCCGTCGATCCTGCGAGTGTTCACTCAGCTGCTGGGGCAGATGGGAGCGCGAGTCCTGCCCCTGATTCCGGCGGGCGCCTACGACGATATCTGGCTGGATGCCGTCGCACGTGTGCGTCCCGATGCGATCTTGCTGGACCTGGACCTGGGGGCGCAGGACGGCCTCCAGATTTGGGAGTGGCTCCACCAGGAGGCACCGGAACTCGCGGAGCGGGTGGTGTTCGTGTCAGGCGCGATCGGGCAAAGTCTCGACCATGTGATGGACCGTACCGGACGCCCGGTGATAGGGAAGCCGCTCGACCTTGCGCAGGTAGTCCGTGCGGTAGAGAAAGTTACACTGGAGGAACGCTAGGCCAGTCAAAGGCGATCTGGGTTCCCTTTTCCTGCACCTGTAGAAAAGCGTCCAGCACCCGCGGGTCGAAGTGCCGCCCGGCCTGCAGCCGCAGCTCTGCCGCTGCCTCCTCGATGGACCAGGCGTGTTTGTACGGGCGTTCATGGGTGAGCGCGTCCCACACGTCCACCACGGCCACGATCCGGGCCGCGATCGGAATCTCCTCGCCCCGCAACCCCCGCGGATAGCCAGTGCCATCCCACCGCTCATGATGGCAGAGCGCGATCTGCTCCGCCATCTGGAGCACTGGAAAGCTGCTTCCCCCCAGAATGCGAGCGCCTACCAGCGTGTGGGTCTTGGTCAGGTCGAACTCTTCCGGGCTCAGGCGGCCTGGCTTGAGCAGAATCGCATCAGGGGTGCCGATCTTCCCCACGTCGTGGAGCGGGGCGACTCGGCGGATCATCGTGACTTCGCTGCTCGGGAGCTGCAGCGCTTCCGCGACCCGGGCCGCGATCTCGCCCACCCGCCCGGCATGCCGATTGGTCTCGTCGTCCCGGTACTCGGCGGCGAGCGCGAGTCGCTGAAGGATCTCCGCCTGCGCGCTTTCCAGCTCCGTGGTACGCTCCCGCACGCGCTGCTCCAGCTCCTCGTTTTTGTACCGGAGACGCTGATGGAGAAGGCGAGTTTCCAGCAGGTTGCGGATGCGCAGCAGCACCTCCACGAAGTCGAACGGCTTCGCGACAAAATCCCTTGCGCCGTGCGCCAGGGCTCGCTGCCGGGTTTCCGGAGTCGTGTCGCTGGTGATCACCAGAATCGGCAGGTAGCCGGTGGCGGCGATGCGCCCTGCAAGCCCATCCATGACCCCGAACCCGTCCATGCCCGGCATGTTCAGGTCGAGCAGGATCAGGTCGGGCTCCGCTTCGTCGCAAAGCCTGGAAACCTCACCCGGGTCGGTGGTGCTCGTCAGGTTGGCATACCCTGCTCCACGCACCACCCGTTCAAGCAGCCGCACGTTAGCAGGTTCGTCATCCACGACCAGGATCGATGCGGCGTGCAGCTCCGCCGGGTCCACGGCGGATATCCGTACCTCAAGAGCCGGTGTGTGTGCAGCGTTCATCACTCGTCTTCCGGTTGAGGCGCATTTCGGCCGAGCGCGAGGAGTCGCTCGATCAGCGGTGCTGCGCGATCGACCGCGCGGACGATCTCCTCGGCATCCTCGTACAGGGGATCTCCCGCCGGGAGCCCCATCAGTAGCAGATCGGCGTTGCCTTTTATGGCGGCGAGCACGTTGTTGAAGTCGTGCGCGATGCCACGGGCAGCCTGCCGAATCGCAGCCAGCTCGTTTGATTCGTTCGAGGTAGTCACTTGAGCGGCACTCTGCATGGGCCGGTCGGATCCCGAGCGTACTCCGTCCAGGCGAGAAAAAGGGGCAACAGGAAGCGTGGCATGTGGGGAGGAGCGGCTGCAAAGATAGATGGTGAAATGCGTCGAGCGCAATTGCCCACAGCGAACAACTAGGTAGGTAAGCAGAAGTTTGTTGCGCTTTTCGCACGTGCATAGTAGGCTCGAATCGGTCCCTCTTCGGAGTGATACCGATGGTGTATGTACGAGCCCTGAGCGAACCGGAGCGCCAGGCGTTGAGGCAGGAGGCGCGTCGTGCGGTGGGCCGCGTGGCCGAGCGCATTCGCATGATCCTGCTGTCCAGCCGCGGCTACTCGGTTCCGGAGATCGCCCGCATCTTTGAGTGCGAGGAGGCCACGGTGCGCGAGTGGATCCGACGCTTCGAGGCCGAGGGGCTGCCGGGGCTGAAGGACCGCCCTAGACGCGGGCGGCCGCTCTGCGCTGACGCGGCTGCCCAGGAGAGACTTCGGCGCACCGTCCAAGCAGGGCCTCAGAGTGCGGGGTACAGCGGGGGCACCTGGACGGTGCTCCTGCTGCAGATCCACCTGATTGCGGCAGAGGGCGTCGTGCTCTCCTGCGCCACGGTGCGCCGGCTCCTGCTGCGGCTGGACTTCCGCTGGCGCAGGCCCAAGCTGGTGCTGCCGCAGGACCCAGCAGCCGCGGCGAAGATGCAGCACATCCTGGAGCGTGTGCTGCACGCCCCAGCGGATGCCGTCCTGCTGTGCCTGGACGAGTGTGACATCCATCTGCTGCCGGTGCTCCGAGCCATGTGGATGCCGCGTGGTGAGCAGGCGCAGGTCCCCACGCCGGGGAGCAACCGGAAGCGAGGCCTCTTCGGGGCGCTCGCACCCGAGAGTGGACGCTGGCATTACCGCGTGGTGCAGAAGAAGACCGCGCTGGAGTTTCTGGCCTTTCTGGAGGAGTTGCTGAGGGCGTATCCGAGCGAGCCGCTGCTCTTGGTGCTGGACAACGCGAGCATCCACACGGCCAAGGTGGTCCAGGCGTGGCTCGGGGCACATCCGAGCGTGGAGTTGCTCTTCCTACCCAGCTATGCCGGGCACCGGGAGAACCCGGTCGAGAAGGTGTGGTGGCGTCTGAAGCAGCAGATCGCCGGCAACCGTCTCTACGGCGACGTGGATGCCCTGATCGCCGCGGTGAGGCAGTTCTTCGACAGCTTCACCCCCGAGGCCGCGCTCCGCCTGGCAGCGTAGACGAAGTGCCAACAACTTCTGCATGCCTACCTAGAGCAACGCTGCTCCCGCGTTTGGTTGCCCCTCCGCGAACCGGGTGGGCCGAAGTGCATGCGTGTCCAGCGTGGTTGCCCCGCCATCCAGAATCATCTCGGCAAGAAGCTGCCCGAGTGCCGGCGCGTGCATGACGCCGTGGCCCGAAGAGCCGTTCGCGAGGAACAAGTTCTCCACTCCAGGCGCCTGCCCAAGCAGCGCGTGCCGGTCCGGGGACATCTCGTACAATCCCGCCCAGCAGCTCGCCCGGTCGATGGGAGCGTCGGCGAGGCAGGGAACCCGCTGGCGGGCGCGCCAGAGTACCTGCTCCAACCATGCATCATCGAAGCTGGCGTCGAATGGATCGGCGCCCCGTGGCTCGTCCGGCCACAGGAGAAGTACTCGTC